>JAQBPH010000491.1:0-7462 GCA_028287625.1 Chloroflexota bacterium
CAGCGCCTACGTGGTGCGTCGCTTCGGCGGCATCAGCGCCCCCGCGTCGCTGGCCCCGAGCTGGCAGGGCTACGGCGACTGGGGGGCGTGGGACATCGTCCGCGACACCGTGCTGCTCAACCCCGGCGACCCCGTGCCCGCGGCCCAGCCGGTGAGCCTGGCGGCGGCGATCGCCTACCGCCTCCAGGCCGACCGCCACACCATGTGGGTGCCGGCGGTGCAGCAGAGCCACGCCCTCGACTGCGAGGCGGCGGCGCTGGTGGCCGCGCTCGCGGCCCGCGGCGTCGGCGTCAGCCAGGAGTGGGTGCTGGCCCAGATCGGCGCCGACGCCCGCCAGCCGGTGGTCGACGGCCGCGGTCACATCATCCGCTGGGGCAACCCCAACCTCGCCTTCGTCGGCGACGTGAACGGCTCCGAGCCCCGTGACACCGGCTACGGCGTCTACCAGGCGCCGATCGCCGCCGCCGCCCGCGCCGCCGGCCGCCCCGCCGCCGGGGCCCGCGGGTGGGACCCCTGGGCGCTGCTCGACGAGGTCGCCAGGGGACACCCGGCGGTGATCTGGGTGGACGCCACCTTCAGCCCGGTGCCGATGCATCAGTGGACCGCCTGGGACGGCACCACCGTCGACTACGCCATCGGCGAGCACGCCGTCACCGTGGTCGGCGTCGACGCGGTCGCCGGGACCATGACCCTCCTCGACGTCGCCCACGCCCAGTTCCGGACCTTCTCCATCGCTCAGTTCATCGGCTTCTTCGCCAGCTACGGGAACATGGCCGTCGTCGTGAGCTGATCGAGGGATCAGCGGCGCCCCACCGTGAGCACGGTGGTGATGTGGTGAATCCGGGTGCGCTCGCACAGGGCTGCCATCGCATCCTCGGCCGACCGGTGCTGCACGTCGGCTCGCCATGCCTTCCACGCGGTCTGGGAGGACCATCGCAGCACCGTCCAGCGGGCCCGGTTGTCGTCCGCGTCGGCGAGGAGGCTGACGTTGTCCATCAGGCCCTCGGCCACCAGCATCTCCGCCAGGGCGCGCCACATCCGGACGAAGGCGCCCTCGAGCTCCGCCGGCACCCACCAGCGGTGGACCGTCCAGTGGTCGGCCATCACACCGGCCGCCGGCCGCGCCGCGGGGTCGAGGTGGCGGCGTCCGTCCGCTCGCGCACCATCCGCCGGAGCTGGAGCCGCGCCGCCGCCATGGCGCTCTGCCCCGCGCCGGTGCGCGCCGGCGCGTCGGGGGTGGCGCCCGTCTCCGTGGTGTCGTTGCTGTCGGCGGTGCGGCGGTCGGGAGTCCATCCCACGGCCATCTCCTGTCCGTGTGCGTCCAGGAGGGCGGCCCGGCTTGGCCCCGGGCTCGCCCTCCGCCTCCGCTCGGAGGCACGGCTCAGCCTGCCAGGGACCACGGTCACAAGACCGGACATGAGGCTGACAGCGCCGGTATCAACGGGACAGATCGATCTCGAATGTCCGGTCTTGCCGCCACATCTGGCGAATACTGGCTAGCTCGTCAACGCCGCCAGCACCTCGCCGGCGACCGCGGCGGCCATCTCCCGCATCTCGTCGTCGGTGCGGTCCTGGATGGGGTGGGGGACGAAGACCCGGCGGATCGCCGGCTGGCCGAGGTTCCGCGCCTCGGCGGCGGCGACGTCGCGGAAGACGCTGGAGGCGACCAGCACCGCGGGGCGGCCCAGCCCCTCGAAGGAGACCACGTCGTGCAGACCGCACGACACGCACGAGCCTCAATCGGCGAGGGCTTCGACCAGGGCGTCGCAGCGCTCGGCGATCTCGCGGCGGAGGTCGGCGGGCGCGGGCCGGGTGAAGGTCGGCTTCGCGGTGCGCTCGACCAGGAAGCCGCGGTCGCTCAGCAGCCGCTCGAGCTCGTCGAGGAAGACGTCGCCGCGCGGCTTGCGGATGTCGAGCAGGGCGATGCGCAGCCCGGCGGTGCCGTCGACGGGCGCCGCCAGCGGACGGTCGCCGCTCTCGCGCTCGGCGGTGGGGTCGAGCAGCTCCAGGCCGCCGCCGTGGGTCAGGTCCATGGCTCCACTCTCCTCGTCACCGGGGTCGAGCCGATCTCACCCGACGCCCACATGCCGTACACCATGCTGAAGAGGCCGGCGCCGCCGCCGGCGTGGACCAGCCCGATGCGCTCCGGTCCGGCGAACTTGGGGACGGCGCCGTCGGGGTTGCCGCCGAAGACCGCGGGGTCGAGCCCCTCGGGCGAGCCGCCGGCGCCGCGGAGCACGTCGCCGACCCGGGACGTGGTGCGGCGCATCAGCTCCTCGCGGGTGCGGGCGCGGTCCCAGCCCGCCTCGCGGAGGATGCGCCCGTGCTCGGGCCCGATCACCAGCAGCGCGTCCCAGATGAGCAGCTGCTTGGGATGGGCGACCGACTGCAGGCCGAGGGCGAGGCTGGCGCAGAGGCCCTCGGGGTCGCGGGCGATCTGGTCGAGGATCAGCCGGGGCGCCTCGGCGGCGTAGAGGGTCACCGTGGTCTCGTCGGCGTCGAAGCCGCGGTCGGCGGAGAGCGGCTCCCAGGGCGAGCCCTCCTGCAGCTCGGCGAAGCAGGCGCCGACCTTGCCCGGCTGCCCGTGGGCGGAGCGGTCCTCGAGCTGGGGGCGGCCGCCGCCGAGGTTGCGCACCACCAGCTGGAGGCTCCGGCCGATGGCGAGGTTGGCCCGGTTGCCCTGCCCCAGGCAGTTGCCCCGGGCGTTCATCCCCACCCGCTCGGTGAGCGGCCCGCTGGCGACCACCAGCGGCCCCGCCGGGTGGGTGGTGGCGAGCAGCCCGTGCATGCTGAAGCGCTCCTCGCAGGCGGCGTCGACGGCGGCCAGGACGAAGGGCAGGTGCTCGGGCCGGCAGCCGGCCATCACCGCGTTGACCGCCACCTTCTCGACGGTGGCGGTGCCGCCGTAGGGGGGCACCACCCCGACCACCTCCTGGGACCCGCGGTGGGTTCCCTCGAGCATCGCGACCACCCGCTCCGGGGTGGGCGGCACCACCGGCAGCCCGTCGGTGAGGCCGCGCTCGAACAGCGCCTCGTGGGGGTCCTCGTGGGCGCCGATGACCAGCGACCGCGAGCGCAGCCGGCCCTGGGCGCGGGCGGCGCGCACCGCCAGGGCGGCGGCGATCCGCGGGTCGCGGGTGCGGCTGGCGCAGCCGGGGCGGTGCGCGGGGAGGCCGTCGAGGTGGAGCGCCACCCCCGCCTCGGCGGCGAGCTCGGTGAGCCGATCGCGGGCCAGGCCCTCGACCCGCCCCCGCTCCTCGCCGCCCTCGAGCAGCAGCAGGGTGGGCACGGCGTCGGGGTCGAAGCGGGCGCTCAGCTCCAGCTCCTCGTCGATCTCCACCGGGGCGCCGAGGTGGAGCCGCTCCCAGAGCGCGGCGGTGTCGTCGCCGTCCGACTGGGAGACGATGCGCAGCGGCGAGCCGTCCACCGCCGCGGCGTCGAGGGCGGGGAGGAGCGCGACGCACACCGGGCAGTCGTGCTTGATGATGGCGACCAGCTCACGGGCCACCGCGCGATTATGGTCCCGAGGGCTAGCGCAGCAGGGTCCCCGCGTCGACGGGCAGCACCGCGCCGGTGACGTGGCGGGCGGCGTCGGAGCAGAGCCAGACCACCGCGGCGCTGACGTCCCCGGGCTCGACCAGGTCGACCGGGAGCGCGGCGGTGAGGGTGCGGGCGAGGTCGGGATCCGCCTCCATCGCCTCCTGCATCTGCGTGCTCGTGCCCATGGGCGTGCGGACCCCGCCGGGGGCGACGCAGTTCACCCGGATGCGGTGGGGGGCCAGCTCGAGGGCGAGCGACCGGGCCAGGCCGATGCAGCCGTGCTTGGCGGCCGCGTAGTGCGCCATCCGGCCCAGCCCCTTGAGCGCCGCCGTCGAGGTGACGATCACGATCGCGCCGCCCGCGCCGCCGGCGAGCATCGCCGGCACCGCCGCCCGGCAGCTCCGCCACACGCCGGTGAGGTTGACGCCGACCACCTCGTCCCACTGCGCGTCGGTCAGCTCCCAGGCGGCGCCGTAGCTGATCACCCCCGCATTGGCGACCAGGGTGTCGAGCCGGCCGAGGGTCGCCACGGTGCGGGCGACCAGCTCCGCCAGGGCGGCGCCGTCGCGGACGTCGAGCACGGCGGAGACGCAGCGCCGGCCCTCGGCCTCCACCAGCCGGACGGTCTGGGCGAGCTCCTCGGCGGTGCCCAGCGGGTAGGGCACGGTCGCCAGCGGCCCGGCCAGGTCGCACACGGCGACGTCGAGACCGGCGCGGGCGAACGCCACCGCGTGGGAGCGTCCCTGGCCCCGGGCCGCGCCGGTCACCAGGGCGACCCTGCCCTCCACCGTGCTCACTCCTGAGACGATACGGGGCAGAGGAGGGTGAAGCGCCTGGTACCGAGGTACCGGGGGCTAGACGTCTCGGACGGGCTCGTATGTGAGGAAGGCGAGGCCGTCACCGACGGTGCGGGCGTTGACGAGGCGCATGGGTTTCCTGTCGCTGGTCTCGCCGAAGAGGCGCTCGCCGGCCCCGAGCACGACCGGGTAGACCATCAGCCGCAGCTCGTCGACCAGATCGTGCTCCATCAGCGTGCGCACGAGCTGACAGCTGGCGTAGACGACGATGTCCCCGGCCAGCTGCTGCTTCAGCTTCGAGACCTCGTTCACCACCTCGCCCTTCAGGATCGTCGAGTTGTTCCAGTGGGGTTCTGCGAGAGTGGAGGAGACGACGTACTTGGGCAGGCTGTTCAACCTTTCCGCCCACTCGCCACTCCGGCCCGCCCACCGCGCTGCGAACCACTCGTCGCTCCGCCGACCCAACAGCAGGGCCTCGGTGCCCCGCGCCTCGTCGAGCTCGACCTTGGCCCACTCCTCACGGTCCTTGTCCCCGATCTGGCCGAACCAGCCGCCGTGCCTGAAGCCCTCGTCACCGGTCGGGTCCTGGACGACTCCGTCGAGCGAGACGTTCTCGCTCACGATGATCCTTCCCATTTCGGTTCTCCTTCGCTGGCGTTGTCAGCTTCCACTGATGTAGACACCGCGACATCGGGAAAAGTGGGCGCCGCCCAACCGCCCACTTCGCCGCTCGGCCGGTGTCTCTACGAGGTGGACGTGCGGTGAGCCAGGGGAAGAAGGTGATGCGAGGGTGGTGACCGGCGACCTGATGTCCCGGGCCCGGGATGGGGACAGTGACGCGTTCCGAGAGTTGACCGAGCCGTACCGTCGAGAGCTGGAGGTGCACTGCTACCGGATGCTCGGATCGATCCAGGATGCCGAGGATGCGCTCCAGGACACGCTGCTGACCGCTTGGCAAGGCCTGGGAGGGTTCGAGGGACGCGCCTCGATTCGCACCTGGCTCTACCGGATCGCCACCAACCGCTGCCTCAACGCACGTCGTTCGGCCAGCCGACGCCGGGCCAAGGAGTGGGACGTGCCCAATGTCGAACCGCCCGAGCCGACCCGGCTCGGCGACGTCGTGTGGCTCGAGCCATTTCCCGATGCCCTTCTCGAGGGTGCGATCGACGTGCCGCTCGGGCCGGAGGCCCGCTACGAGCAGACCGAATCCATCTCCCTGGCCTTCGTGACCCCATGACCCGCTTCGACAACAGAGTGCTCCCATGGTTCGGGCTGCCGCGATCACTCCCGAGCCGATAGCCGGCTACCTCACCACCCTGCCCTCGACTATCGGGATCGGCAGACAACCTGAGACGATACGAGTGCACGTCTCAGGGAGGATGTCCACCATGCCCGCGCCCTCGTACGTCCACGGAGCTCACCCGGTGCCTCTGCTGGGGGAGACCATCGGCGAGAACCTCCGCCGCACCGTGCAGCGGTTCGCCGGGCGTGAGGCGCTGGTGGTGCGGCAGCAGGGCTACCGGGCGACCTACGGCGAGCTCTGGGAGCAGGTGGGCGAGGCCGCCCGGGGGCTGATGGCCCGCGGGGTGGGCCGCGGCGACCGGGTCGGCATCTGGTCGCCCAACCGCAGCGAGTGGGTGGTCGCCCAGTACGCCACCGCGCGGATCGGGGCCATCCTCGTGAACATCAACCCCGCCTACCGCACCGCCGAGCTCGAGTACGCGCTCAACCAGTCGGGGGTGAGCTTCCTCATCCTCGCCCGCGCCTTCCGACAGGCCGACTACGTGGGCATGCTCGGGGAGGTCCGCGGCCGCTGCCCCGAGCTGCGCGAGGCGCTGGTGCTCGAGGACGGCTGGGAGGCGCTGCTCCGCGACTCCGCCCAGGTCTCCGAGGAGGAGCTCGCCGAGCGCGAGTCGGCGCTGCAGTTCGACGACGCCATCAACATCCAGTACACCTCGGGCACGACCGGGTTCCCCAAGGGCGCGACCCTGTCCCACCACAGCATCCTCAACAACGGCTTCTTCGTCGGCGAGGCGCTGCGCTACACCGAGGCCGACCGGGTGTGCATCCCGGTGCCCTTCTACCACTGCTTCGGCATGGTGCTCGGCAACCTCGCCTGCACCACCCACGGCAGCACCATCGTCGTCCCCGGCGAGGCCTACGACCCGGTGGCGGTGATGGAGACGGTGCAGGCGGAGCGCTGCTCCTCCCTCTACGGCGTCCCGACGATGTTCATCGGCGAGCTCGACCATCCCCGCTTCTCGGAGTTCGACTTCTCGTCGCTGCGCACCGGGATCATGGCCGGCTCGCCCTGCCCCGTCGAGGTGATGAAGCGGGTGCAGTCGACGATGTGCATGGCCGAGGTCACCATCGCCTACGGGATGACCGAGACCTCGCCGGTCTCGACCCAGAGCGCCACCGACGACCCGCTGGACAAGCGGGTCTCCACCGTCGGCCGCATCCACCCCCACGTCGAGATCAAGGTGGTCGACCCCGAGACCGGCGCCGTCGTCCCCCGGGGCGAGCGCGGCGAGCTCTGCACCCGCGGCTACAACGTGATGCTCGGCTACTGGAACAACGAGGAGGCCACCCGGGCGGCGATCGACGCCGGCGGCTGGATGCACACCGGCGACCTCGCGGTGATGGACGGTGACGGCTACCTCAACATCGTCGGCCGGATCAAGGACATGATCATCCGGGGCGGCGAGAACATCTATCCGCGGGAGATCGAGGAGTTCCTCTACGGGCATCCCGACGTCTCCGACGTGCAGGTGATCGGCGTCCCCAGCGAGCGCTACGGCGAGGAGGTGATGGCCTGGGTGAGGCTGCGCGAGGGCGCCGCGATCACCGGCGATCAGCTCACCGAGCACTGCCGGGGGAGGATCGCCGGCTTCAAGATCCCCCGCTACTGGAAGTTCGTCGACGAGTTCCCGATGACGGTCACCGGCAAGATCCAGAAGTTCCGGATGCGCGAGGCCGCGGTCGAGGAGCTGGGACTGCAGGTGGCGGCGGGGGTGCGCACCGCGTGACCGCCGCCGGCGGGGGCCCTCTGGCGCCGCCGCCGGTCACCCCGGACCTCGGCCCGCTGCTGGAGCCGCTGCGTCTCGGCGGCCACCGGGCACCCT
>JAQBPH010000501.1:0-3103 GCA_028287625.1 Chloroflexota bacterium
GCCCGCGGCGCCGAGCGCGCCGCCGCGCTGGCGGTCCTGCCGACCGGCGTGGTGCGCTCATCCCGATCCGGCGGCATCACCATGCCCACCGAGAGGGCATCGGCCAGGCTCCGCAGCCGCGAGTAGAAGCCGGCGGTGTGGGGAGAGCGTGCCAGCCGCAGCGCGGTGAAGTCGAAGTGGTGGACCCACTCATGGAGCAGGGTGTTGAGGAACACCTTGAGTGCGACCACCTGGCCGCGCACCGCGGTGCGGTGGTAGATGCGGATCCGCGCCCGGGAGACCTCGCCGTCCTCGAACCAGCAGCGGTAGTAGCCGTAGGTCCGGGACTGCAGCCGCTGCCCGTCGTGCTGGTGCACCTGCGGACGGTCGGCCACCACCAGCTCGACCGGCCCCACCCCGGCGCCGGCGCAGAGCTCGTCGAGCAGCAGCTGACCGAGGCGCCGCCGCTCGTGGGGGTCGTCGCCCGCCGAGACCACCCGCAGTGCCAGCCCGCGGGCCACGGCCGAGGGCCGGACGGGGAGACCGGTGACGCGCTGGCTGCGCCGGTAGACGGCGTCGGTGTCCTGGCCGAACATGCGCTCGCCCAGTATACGGGGTTCCGTCGGGTTCCGACGCACGGACGCGTCACAGTGACCGAACGTTCGGTCCGGTCGCCGCCCCGTGGCTCGCGTACGATGCGGCTGCGCCGAGCTGGCGGAACGGTAGACGCCGTGGTCTTAAAAACCACTGGGGGCAACCCCGTCCGGGTTCGAGTCCCGGGCTCGGCACCAGTTCCGAACTTCCGGCTATCGAATGGTCAGCGGGGAGGTGAGGGGCCGCTGACCCAAACTTTGACCCCAGCAGCGCCCTATCTCGCATCGGGCTTGGGTCCTGCCGTCTGTTCGGAATGGGGCAGCTCGCCACAGCAGCACTCCGGCCCCCCGCACGAGGCGACCACGACACCTCGATCCACCATGCACCCGCAGTCCGCGCACTCGAACTTCATGGGTCGGTCGCCCTCCGTCCTTCGCTCGGCTCGCCCTCGACGGCTGGACATCATATCCGGAGATCCGTATCCTTTGGCTGCCGTCCCACCGCTGCCGTCACCTCGGTCAAGAGGAACCATGCTCACAACGACGCCGGAGGCCACCGCCACCGCCACCCTGGCTCGACTCTTCCGTGTCCTCGGGGATCGAACCCGCCTGGCGATCGTTGAGCTCCTGGAGGAGCGCGAGCTGCCTGTGCGGGACCTCGTGGCGGCCCTGGGGAGTTCTCAACCGCGGGTCAGCACTCATCTTGCCTGCCTGCGGCACTGCGGCCTGGTCGAGACTGAACAGCGAGGTCGTGAGGTTTTCTACCGGCTCAGCATCCCGCGCCTTCCGGCGCTCCTCCGAACCGCGGTCGACATCGCCGCTCCGCGGGCTGAGCACCTCGCAACCTGCGGGCGTGTCGGGCCGGACTGGGTGTGATCCGTGGCGATCGACGGCTCATGCTCCCCCTCGCCGCGGGCGGCGCCGCGGTGCTCTGCTGCCGACGCTCACGGCGGTGTGCTCGGTGACTCAAGCCCATCTGCGACCTGACGGGGAGACGATCGGACTTGCCCGGGAGCGTTGCGGGACACAGCGTGGTTCGGAACTCTCCCTTCGAGAGCGGGCGCTGTACCGCTGGATCCTGCGTCGGTTCGCAGCAGGGTCCGCCCCGACCAGTTCGGACCTCGACCAAGCCGCCGGCGAGCAGGGCATCGTTCCCGAGCCGGCACTCCGCCGGATGGAGGAGGTCGATCTCATCCAGCGGCTGCCCGACGGGACGATCTGGTGCGCCTATCCCTTCTCCACCCAGCCGACCGGGCATACCGTCGAGGTGGAGGGCGGCGGACCACCGGTGCACGCCATGTGTGCGATCGATGCCCTCGGGATCCCCTTCATGCTCCACCGGACGGGGGTGGTGCGTTCCGCCGACCCGACGAGCGGGCGCGACCTGGTGATCAGGATCGATCAAGGCGGGAATGTACGGTCGGAGCCGGCCGATCCGGTGGCACTCGTGGCGAGGACGGAGTGCGTCGGGCCGCTCGCATCCTCGTGCTGTCCCCTCATCAACCTCTTCGGGTCTCGGCAGCTCGCCGAGCACTTCCTCCATGGTCGTCCGGATCTCAGCGGAGCGGTGCTCTCCCTTGCGGATGCCGTGGCGGTAGCCAGGGCAGTCTTCGAGGGGGTCCTCAACCAGGAGCAGGCCCACTCGGCTGAGGCGCCGCCGGCGGCCTCCGCCTCTTCTCGCGTCAGGTAGTCGTCCATGCGCACGATGCGGCCATCGCTCCGTGCAGCCTCCTGGCCAACATGCTCTGCACGTCCCGGGCGAGAGCCTGTCGCAGGTCAGCGAGAGGCTGAGCGGCGTGCAGCTGGTCATCTCGGACGCCCACCTCGGCCTCAAGGACGCCATCGCGTCGGTGCTCCAGGGCGCCTCCTGGCAGCGGTGCAGAGCCACTTCATGCGCAACCTGCTGACCCGCGTCCCCAAGGCGGCGCAGAGCATGGTGGCGACGCTGGTGCGCTCCACCTTCGCCCAGCCGGACGCCGCCTCCACCTGGGCGCAGCAGGCGCGCGTCGTCGAGCAGCTCGGCGAGGACTTCGCCGCGGCGGCCGAGATGCTGGTCGACGACGGCCCCGACATCCTCGCCTTCACCGCCTTCCCCAAGGAGCACGAACCGGGAGCTCCGGCGGCGAACCGACGCGGTGGGGATCTTCCCCAACCGGCCGGCGATCATCCGGCTGGTCGGGCGGTGCTCGCCGAGCAACACGACGAGTGGGCGGTCGCGAGGCGCTACATGAGCGTCGAGTCGCTGCTCAAGGCCCGCCTGACCACAACCATGCGGATGGAGTGCCCACCCTGGCAGAGGCATCATGAGCTCCCGCACCCTGATCGACGACGTGAGGATGGAGCGCGTCGCTCTTACTCCACTTGACAGGACGTGGCCCACAATTGGCCGTGACCGCGATCGTCGGGTGGCTGAGGATCCCGCACCATGGCGATGTCCCGAGGTCCTCCGCTACGTGTGGGCCGGCCCGGGTCAGGAGATCGGGACCACGGCGCGGTCCAGGAGCAGGTGCTGGAGCAGGGGCCGGCCGATC
>JAQBPH010000506.1:0-7109 GCA_028287625.1 Chloroflexota bacterium
AGTCGACATCCCGGACGTGACGCCACTCAGGACTGTCAGGATCCCTCCCATTTCCGAGATTGACGCCATTGCCGTCGCGGGCGACGACCGCGCCGCACTCCTGCATGAGACCGCTCGGGTAGACGAGCCGGCTACCGGCGGCGACGACATCGGGAAGGGCGATCGCGTCGACCAGGGCATCCAGCCAGCCAGGCTGCGGCTCGGTGTCGTTGTTGAGAAAGAGGATGTGCTCGCCGCGGGCCTCCGCTGCGCCCCGGGCCATGGCGCCCCCGACCCCCTGGTTGGGCTGCTGCCGGAGCACTCGAACGCCGGTGGTGCGTCCGAGCCATGCCGGTGTCTCATCGGTCGAGCAGTCATCCACGACGATGACCTCGATGAGGGAGTGATCCGTGTGGGCAGCGACCGCGGCGAGACAACGCCGGGTCAAATCCAGGTGGTTGTACACCGGCACCACGATCGACACCTCGGGGGTCCTCGGGCCCTCCTGGAAGGCGACGCTGGGGCCGGGTGCGACCGACACCATCTGCAACCCGTGGTGTCGATGCCGGCGCCACTCCAGGCGAGCCCGCTCAGGCTGCCGAAGGGCCCACGATCGCAGGCGGACGGCAAGCTGTACCAGACGCAGACCGTCGGGGCCGCTGTGCGTGCGGACGAAGGTGCGCGTCCTCGCCGAGAGCCGGCGCGTCACCGCCCATCGACTCCTGCCAGCTGTCGCAGGCGTGAGCGCATCATCTCAGGAGACCATCGCTCCTCCGCGGCCCTGCGGGCGTTCTCGGCGACCTCCCCCCACAGGATCGGGTCCTCGTGCAGGCGCACGACCGCGTCGGCAAACGACGCCGGGTCGTCCCGGACCAACGCGTGCACCCCGTCGACGAGGTCCATCCCCTCCGCTCCGATGTGACTGGTCACCATGGGCAGCCCGAGCGCCATCGCCTGGCCGTTCTTGCCCTTCATCCCCGCTCCGTATCGCAGTGGCGAGACGAACACGCGTGATGCATCGAAGAGGGGGAGGACGTCGTCGACGTGACCGGCGAAACGGACGCCCTCACCCCGCCGGCGGATCAGATCGTCGGGCGGAGACCCGCCGATGACCACGAAGCGGGCGTCGACACGCCTGCGGACCAGAGGAAGAATCTCATCGAGGAAGAATGCCACCGCGTCAGGGTTCGGATCGTGCCGGAAGCTTCCGATGAACAGCAGCCCCGACCGCGCTTCGAAGGGGGGCGGTCGGTCACGACGCCGCTCGTGAACGTTGGGGAGGACGATGACGTTCCGATCCGGCAGATAGCGCCGCACCGTGTCCCTCTCGGTCTCGGTCACCGTGGCGGTGACATCGCAGCGTCGCACAAGTCCGAGCTCCAGCTGGCGGACCTGGTCCGAGCGATCATCACGCGGCGTGCTGGTCAGGGCCGACCTGCGTTGCTCGCGGACGAACTTCAGATCGGTCGTGTCGAAGACGACCTTGGCGCGAGGAAAGTGCCGTCGGACATCGCCGAGATGTGCGGAGGCGACCTCCGGCCGGCACAGCACCACCAGGTCGTAGAAGTCGCCCCTCTCTCGCCCGAAGGCCGAGAAGGAACGGAGGCCTCCGTCGATGACCTCGATGCCGTCCCGGCGCAGCGCGGCGGCGTACGGCTCGCGGTCGATACGGTCATGCGGCACCAGGGTCAGGTGCGCGCTCATCGGCGCGAGAAGACGGAGGAGCCAGGCCATACGCTGGCTGCCGGAGTCCTGGTCCGGGGTCGGGATGCGCACGTCGTAGACGAGCACGCGGGGACGGGGGTCCTGCCGGCTCCCGGACAGCTCGGGGAGGGTTTCGACCCTCGCAGGCGGGGCCAGCCTTCCGGCGAGCTCGCCGGCCCACTTGGCGGCGAAGACAGCCCGGTTGCGGTGCTGGTTCGCCTTGCCATGCGCTCCCGATGCCGGGTGTCGCCGGTCGGTGCCGTGGGTGGCTCCCTCGAGGTGGACCACCACCGAGGACGGCTCGTACACGACGCGATACCCCATGTCACGGAGCGTGAAGCAGAGGTCGGTGTCCTCGTAGTACGCAGGCGCGAACCGCTCGTCGAAACCCCCAGCCTGCGTGAAGACATCGGTGCGCACGAGCAGGGAGGCCGCGGAGCAGTAGTCGACGTCGCGTCGATAGTTGTACTGCGGCAGTCGAGGGCTCCGGCCCCTGCCGAGATTCCAGCCACTGCCGTCGTTCCAGATCACCCCTCCAGCCTCCTGCAGCAGCCCGGTCGGGTACACGAGCTTGCTCCCCGCAGCGGCGACGTTCGTGTCACCGACGGCGTCGACGAGACCCTCCAGCCAGCCGGGGTAGACGCGCGTGTCGTTGTTCAGGAACAGAAGGTACCGACCGCGGGCCGCCTGCGCGCCCCGGTTGACGGAGTGTGTGAACCCGGCGTTGGTGGCGCTGGTGACGGTCCGGAGATTGGCGACGCGAGGCAGCTCCCTCGCGGTCTCGTCCGTCGAAGCGTCGTCCACCACGATCACCTCGAGCCTGTCCAGCGGAGCCGAGGCGATGATCGAGGCGAGACAGGCGCGGGTGAGCGCCCACTGGTTGAAGACGGGGATGATCACCGACACCTCGGGCGAGCGGACCTCGGGGAAGGCCAGCTGCACCGGGTCGAGAGGGGCCACGATCCGAGCCAGCAACCGCCGGTCGCCTGCCCGGACCGTTCGCGCGCGCCATGCGTCCCGTGCACGAGATCGTGCGACGACCGGGACGGCAAGGAGCCGCCATCCGAAGCGACGCTGCTCGAGGTGGCTGCGCAGAGACCGAAGGTTCACGATGGCCCCAGGTTGTAGACCGAGGCCAATTCACCCTCCAGGCGCGTGGTCGAGTGGTGGCGGAGCGCGTGCTGGCGGGCTCGGTCGCCCAACTGCACCCGAGCGTCTCCTGAGGATGCCAGGCGCCGGAGCGCGCGAGTGACCGCCGCGGCATCGCCGCCATCGACCACGACCCCGCACGAGGCGTCACCGACGATGCGGCTCATGGCGCCCACGTCCGTGACCACGCAGGGAAGACCGGATGCCATGGCCTCGAGGAGGGCGACCGGCATCCCCTCGGCGCGCGACAGGAGGACGAACATCGACGCGTCGCGGAGCCGCGCGGCCACATCCGCGGCCGAGAGAGTTCCCAGGTACCGGACGCGGCCCCCGCTCTCCGCGACACGGACGGCCCTCATGCACTCCGAGCCCAGGTCGCCGGGTTCGGCCGACACCGGGCCGATGATGTCGAGGTGAAGTCCGGGGAGCTCCTCGAGCGCGGCGAGGAGCTCCGGGATTCCCTTTCGCCTGCCGACCGCGCCGACGACCACGGCCCGCAGGGGTGCCCCGACGCTGCTCGACGTGGGATGGAAGACGTCGGTGTCGATCGCGTTCGGCAGGAGGCGTACGGTGACATTGGAGGCGAGGCCACGCAGCCGCTCGGCCTCTGGCTCTCCCAGCACCACGGCGACGGTGACGAGGCGGAGGGTGGCTGCCAGAATCGGGCGCAGGAAACCTCTCCGGCCGTCGACGCGGTCGACCAGGTCGTAGGCGTGGATGTGGAGAGCTGCCTTCGCACCACCGGCGCGTGCGGCCGCGATCAAGGCCAGCGCTCGGAGCGCCGGTGCGGTCGGGCTGCCGAGGGAGTGCACCGCGACGATGTCAGGCCGCGTGCGAACGGTGGTCCTGAGGACGCGCAGTGCGTCACCTGCGACGGAGAGCACGTTGCAGAGGCCTGGACGGCCCGGTCGCCTGCGGAGGCGCCGCCCGGTGTTCACCACCTCGACGGTCCACCCGGTCCTGCGGAGCGCATCGATGTGCGATTCGGCAACTCGCGCGATGCCGCCCGGGGCTGGGCTCAGCGGTCCGACCACGAGGACGTCGGTCCGCGCCGGCCGGCGGTCAGCCGCGCGGCCGTTCATCGTCCCGGCGATAGTAGTGGCCGCTGCGGATGATCCCCTTCTCGAACAGAGGTGCGAGCGCACGGCGGCGCACCTGGCGCAGGGTGCCGTCGACCCGGAGGATCGAGCGGCGCAGAGGCTGGTCGGGGCGTCCGCGGAAGGTGGTCACGTGCTGGTAGGGCCGGCCACCGGGCGGGTCCTGGGTGAAGTAGTAGTCGGAGACACACCACCGCCCGTGCGACGCGGACACGGGGCTCACCGAGTGCCAGCTGGTCCTGTCGGTCGCCATGAGAACCAGGCGATTGAAGCGCGACTCGGCGAGCCGCCGCCCGCTCCACCTCGACGGTCCACGGTCCCACAGCTCCAGGTGTCCGCCGTCCTGCAGTGCCCAGTCAGGGGTGGCGTACCAGAGGAGGTTGAGCGTCCGGTAGAGGCTGCCGTCCTGGTTGTGACTGTTGTCGAGGTGGGGATTCAGGAACTGCCGCTGCAGCATCAGGCTCACGCCGCCCGCGTAGAGCCTGTCGTCGGGCCGCAGCGCCCGGCACCCGGTCAGGTCCTCGATGACCGAGACGACCTCGGGATCGTGGAAGGCGAAGATCATCTCCTCGGCGAGACGGCCCATGCGGTCCATCTGAGCGCTCACGTACTTGCTCTCCCGCAGGCTGCGCTTCAGGGTCATCGCACTCGCCCTGGGCGAGACCTCGGCGAACACGGCCCGCGCGAGCTCCGCAGGGAGAAGGCCGTCGATCACGACTGCCCTCACGCCCCCTGCACCTCGGAACTCCTCCTGCATCCGGCACACCCGTTCGGAGGGGGTGAGCTCGTCACCCTGACCGTCCCAGAGATGCCCGGTGAGTCGGCGTACGATCACGTCTGCGAGCTCGCGACGGCTGACCACCGCGGGGTGAAGGAGGGGCAGGTGCATCAGCCGGGCCCTCCGATCGCGACGGCGCGCCTGTCGATCATGCGTCGCGTCCGCCGCAGACGCTCGAGCAGCACCAGGAGGGTGAACCGCGCGGCCAGCCCTGCGACAACAAGCGGCGCGAGGAGCGCGGCGGGGCTGCGGAGATGGTGCTTGCGGTAGTAGAGCCACATCGCCCGATGGAACTCGAAGAGCATCCGGTCTCTCGCGTGGTCGGTGCTGGCGCCCTTGCGATGGAGGGCGAGCGCGGTGGGGACATACCGTGTGGTCCATCCCGCTCGACCGAGCCGGAGGAAGAGGTCCAGGTCCTCGCCGTACATGAAGAAGTCCGGGTCGAATCCGCCGACCTGCTCCCATGCGGCGCGGCGGATCAGGGCACAGCATCCGGAACCCGCCTCGATGTCCGCGGGGACCATCGGGTCCTGCCCCAGACGGTTGTACGAGCCGAACCGGGAGGGAGCGATACGGTCCAGCCCGAGCAGCCGGCCGACGGCGACGCCGGGGCGGGGGAGCGACCGGCGGCAGCCGGGCTCCGGGGCACCGTCGAAGCGCTCGATGCGTGGTCCCGCGGCCCCCCGGGTGGAGTCTGCGGCGAGGGCATGGCACAGCGTGGCGATGCTCTCAGGCTGCAGAACCGCGTCCGGGTTGAGGAGGAGGACGTCGTGCTCGGGGAAGGAGGCCGCCGCCAGGTTGCAGGCCCGTCCGAAGCCGAGATTCAGGTCGGACCGGATGAACCGCCACCGGCCTGCCGGGCGGATATGCGTGCGAAGCGCCGCCTCGACTGTCTCCGCCGACCGGTCGGGGCTGGCATTGTCCAGGACGACCACGCAGTCCCCGTCGTCCAGTTGGGGAGCGAGTGACGCGAGGCAGGCTTCGAAGTCGAGTGCGCTGCGGTACGTCACGACCACCGCGACGACTGGGCACCGTTGAGAGGAGGGAACTGTCTCGCTCACATCCCGAAGCATGCCTCCGCCCTCCTGGCTCGACGCAGCCCGTGACGACACCGCGACCGAGGTCGTGGCAAGTCGCGATCCACGCCTCGCGTCGGTTCTGACGTGGTCAGAGCCTCTCGAGCCAGAGGCTGCCACCGGGGTTGCGTCCCCACCAGGGAAGGCTGGACGCGACCCTCTCCCGGTGCATGGCGGCGAGGAAGGAGTTGAAGAGCAGGATCCGGAACTCTGAGTTGAACTGAAGGAAGGCGTGCACCAGGTAGCCCTCGGTCCAGGTCCGGCCCTCCAGCATCCACTCCCGGGGATACTCGAAGGGATAGAAGATGTCGTGGATGTGGATCACGACGCCACGACTGAGTCGAGGCAGGACATCGAACATGAGCCTGTTGACATCGCTTCCCGCCTTGGAGACATGCGACGAGTCGATGAAGAGGACGTCTCCAGCCTCGAGCGCATCGAATCGGTCGAGGTCGACGTCCTGGAGCTCGCGTTCGACGATCTCGACCTGAGTGCGGTCGGTCGTCCGCAGCAGGGAGAAGAGTCGCTCCGGATGGGGCTCGATGAACGTGCATCGCATCCCTCCATCCAGGAACAGGTCGTTGGTGTCGAGAATCAGAGCGGAGGAGAACCCCGAACCGATCTCCATCAGGCGCCGGGGACGAAGCAGTCGCAGCATTCCGAAGAGCACGACCCCGTCACCGTGGGAGAAGAATTCGTTGGCGAGGTTGTACCGGTATCTCGGGTCGGCCTCCTCCCCAAAGGGGATGTCCGCGGTGGCCGGACCCAGCCGTTCGATCTGCTCGAGCTGCGCCGCCTCGTTCAGGTCGACGCCGGGGATCGACGTCCGGACGCCGAAGATCTGGCGCTCGTACCGACTCACGTCGTCGAGCGATGGGATCGGCGAGTAGTAGTGGCCGGGTGGCCAGGCCTGGGGCGCGGCGGCGTCAGCGGTGCGCAGCGCTGCCAGCTGATGGAGGAGCCGCCCCACGGGCGGAACCCGCCGCACGGCACCCCTCAGCAGGGAGCGGACAGCCGTACGGGACCCGGGCGCCAGCCGGGCCGGGATCACTGCGCGGGCAGGCGTCGGTGGCCTGCTCACGGGTTGCGCGCCCGCCGGGCCTGGGGCGGAGGCGGGGTGCGGTTCATCGGCCTGATGATGATTGGGGGTTGAATTACAGAATTGTAACTGTTCGCGCCGCGAGGCTCACCGGCCGCCGAGCCGCAGCACCGCCAGCACCGTCCGGGCCATGATCAGCAGGTCGAGGCTCACCGACTGGTTCTTCACGTAGTAGAGGTCGTAGGCGAGCTTCACGCGGGTGCCGTCGATCCCGCTCCCGTAGCCAT
>JAQBPH010000514.1:0-11673 GCA_028287625.1 Chloroflexota bacterium
CGGGTGATGCATGTCGCCGTCACGCGCGGTCGGGAGGAGGTCGTGGTGCTCGCCTCGGCCGAGCGGCAGTCGCGCTTCCTCGATGAGCTGCGCGGGCTCGCGAGGAAGCCACGGCCGGTCGTGCCCACGGCCCCTCGCCGCCCATCTCGCCCGGTGGTGTCGACGGCCCCTGCTCCGAGTCGCGACGTGATCCGTCCGAATCTCGGCGACACTCTGCGCGTCAGGAGCGGCCACACGGGCGTGGTGATCTTCCGGGGGGACGGAGGAGTACACCTCCGGCTCGAGGCTGGCGGCAACCTGCTGGTGCCCTGGGGGGAGACGGTGTGGAGAGGACAGGAGAGCGGGGTGTTGAGCCGGCCCAACGGCGGCGGCGGCGGCTCTGGTCAGACCCAACGGTGATCGTGAACGTGTACCGATGTGGAGGAGCACGTTGACGATACTGCGCCCGTCGCCGGGGAGACGTAGGTCACCCATCGCATACGAGCACCCCCCGGCGCCGCAGCGAGTCGATCTCGGCGGGTTCGTAGCCGAGCTCCGCCAGCACCTCCTCGTTGTGCTCGCCGCGGCGCGCCGGCCACCGCTCCGGCTCGCCGCCGTCGTCGTCGCTGAAGTGCCACGGCCGCCCCGGGACCGTGATCACGCCTCCGTTTCGGTCGGGCACGGTGCGCGTCGCGACCCACTGCTGGGCCCATTCGGTCCACGCCAGCCCGCGGACCGTGCGTATCCGGCCGGTCGCGATCTTCGCCTCGTCGAACTGGGCGTCGAGCGAGGCCATGTCGTCGAACGTCCAGATCCACTCCTGCACGATCGCGCGCAGCGCGTCCAGGTTCTGCACCCGCGCCTCCGGTGTCGCGAAGCGCGGGTCGTCCGCGAGGTCGGGGCGCCGCATCGCGGCGAGGTAGAGCCGGAAGGACACGCTGCCGACGAGGCTCATCGCGCTCACGAACGTCTCGCGGTCCGGGCCGGTGAAGAACGCGGCGTCGGTCGCGCCCAGGATGGGCCGCTCGGCCCCGAGGTCCTCGCCCGACAGGTCGACGTGCACGCGCTCGTTGATGGCGAGCATCACGGCGGCCATCGCGACGTCGACGTACTGGCCCTCTCCGGTGCGGTCCCGGTGGTGCAGCGCCGCCAGGATCGCGATCGCGGCGTGCAGCCCGGAGTAGACGTCGGCGTGCGAGAGCGAGTCGGTGCGCAGCCGCCCGAACTGCGCCGCGGTGGTCGCGGTGAGGCCGGACTCCGCCTGCACGGTCGGCGCGTAGGCCGAGCGGGATCGCCATGGGCCGTGCTGCCCGTAGCCGGTGATCGATGCGTACACGACGCGCGGGTTGCGCTCTGCGACGGTGTCGTAGCCGAGCCCGAATGCCGCGAGCGTGCCAGGGCGGAAGCTCTCGACGATCACGTCCGCCCGGTCGCACAGGCGCAGGGCGACCTCGAGCGCGCCGGGCACGTTGAGGTCGAGCGACACGTTGCGCTTCCCGGCGTTCTGCTGCGCGTAGTAGCCAGAGATCCCGCCCGCGCGCGGGAACGCCTGGCGCGACAGGTCGCCGCTCGGCGGCTCGAGCTTGATCACCTCGGCGCCGAGGTCGAGCAGCGTCTCCCCGCAGTGCGGCCCGGCCAGCACGCGGGAGAAGTCGAGGACGCGGGTGCCGGTGAGAGGGCCGGACATCGTCAGCGTCCCGCGAAGCGGGCCATGCCCGGGCCGTTGCTCCGGAACGACTCCACCCCGGCGCGGAAGTCGTCCGAGCGGAAGATCGGCTTCTGCAGCTCCGCCATCGCCTCGTCGGCAGCGGGCACGCCCCGGCTGACCGCGATCGACACGCGCTCCTTGGTGGCCGCGTGGGCCACGGTCGGGCCACCCGCGAGCTCGCGCGCGAGCGTCATCGCGGCGGCGTCGAGCTTCTCGTCCTCGACGACGCGGTTGATCACGTTCCAGCGCTCGAGCGTGCGCGCGTCGTAGCGGCGCCCGAGCATCGCCATCTCCTTCGCGCGCGCCGCGCCAGCGCGCTGCGCGACGCGCTGGATCGCGCCCATGAGCGGATGCAGGCCGACGGTCGCCTCGACCGAGCCGACCTTCGCCGACTCGGCGGCCACGACCAGGTCGCAGGCGAGCGCGAGCTCGAGCCCGCCGCCGACGCAGGTCCCGTGCACGGCGGCGACGATGGGGACCGGCAGCTGCTCGAACGTGCGCAGGAGCTCCAGCAACGGCCAGTCGATGACCCCGTCGCCCCTCTCGACGGCAGCCAGCATGGCGTCGAGATCGGCGCCGGCGGAGAAGTGGCGCAGCGCGCTCCGGAGCACGATCGCGCGGGCCCCCTCCGCGGCGGCCCACCGGAGGCCGTCGACGACCAGCGTCGACAGCACGGGGTCCAGCAGGTTGTATGGCGGGTACCGCATGGTCAGGATCGCGACGGTGCCGTCGAGACGGCGCTCCAGCCCCGACCCAACCCGTCTTGCACTGTGCATGTCCGCTGCCATGCGATGACGCTAGCCGCAAGCCAATCTCGACAGGACTGTCCGAAGGTCCGGTTCGAACGGCACGAGGGGGACGTGCCATGCCCGGACTGGAGGTCCGTTCACGCGGTCGGTGCGCGACCTGCGGGCCCGCGTCACCGGGGGAAGGGAGTGCTCCATGGCGATCAAGGCGGTTGAGCGGGCGGCGACGGATCACCTCGTCGTGGACCGCTGCCCGCACATCGTCGGACCAGCAACGAGATGCTCGGCCCGGTGAGGGACGGCGGACGGATCGGGGCTCCCTGGCCGGGCGGCTGCGCGGGGGTCGAGGGACCGTCGTCACCCGAGAGCGGCCGGGCGGTCAGGGGTCCAGGGCGACCCGGAGCACCCGCGGTCCATCACCTGGCGACTGACAGCGTGGTGGGATGAACCTGGCGGACCGCTGTCCGTACGGGTCGAGTGCCGGACCTCGACCCGCCACCCTGGGGTCTCAGTCCGGCCGAACCGGGCACACCGGGGCTGCACCCGACGTATCCGCCCGCCTGGTTACTGCACGATGACCGTCCCGGTCATGTCGGGATGGATCGCGCAGTAGTACGCGTACGTCCCCGCCGTGGCGAAGGTGTACGAAAAGGTCCCGCCCTGGCTCATGCTCGGCGACTTCAGCGGACCCCTCCCCGAGGAGGTGACGGTGTGCCCGTTGCCCGGTGTGGTGTCCGCATTGGACCAGGTGACGCTGTCACCCGCCTTGATCGTAATGCTCGGAGGCGCGTACGAATCCTTGAGAATCTGCACCGAGGTCGGGGCTGCTGGCGCCGCCTCCACCGTGGGGACAGAGACCACCGGGCCAGTCGCGAGCCACGCCACGAGCGCGGTGGCGGCGGCGCAGCGGAGACGGCGCCGCCCGGCTGGGCGCATATCGAAAGCGGGTGTCATCTCAGCAGTCACCGCTGACGGCGGTGAGAGCAGGCGCGAGCATGTGCTCCGCCAGCACGGTGTGCAGCTTGACGTACTGGTCGGCCTGTGCCACATCATCCGCCTGCTGCATCGGCGACCGCTCGAAATGGGCGTGATACATGTGCTGGACGAAGGGCGTCATGGAACCGTCGGAGATGGCGAAGAGATCATCCCGGCCAGGCTGGCTCATATTCTGCACCAGCACGGTGTGAGTCTTCGTGTAGGTGTCGGCGTCCGCGATATCCGACGCCTGCTGTTGCGGGGAACGCTGGAAATGGGCGTGGTTCATGTGCTCACTGAAGGGCATCAGAGTGGCGGTGACCAGCGCACCGTTGCACTCCCCGCCAGGAGCTCCGCCGTGCGCGGGAACCGCGGTCCGGATGTGCGGGGCGACCCGCGGGGCAGCTGGGATCGTGGCGACCGGCGCCGAGGGTGCCATGGCCGGCTGCGCAACCGCAGCGGGGTAGGCGGGACCACCGAGCACGGCCGCGGTCACGCGATGCGTATGCACACTGTGCGGTGCCGCCGCTCGCGCTCCGATCCCCAGGGGGATGGCGAGGGCGAGGCCGGCGATCGCCGGACCCGGCAGGAGGGTTCGGCGAGGGATCACCGCATGCTGGAGGGTCTGCCTCATGGTGTCTCCTGTGAGAGCGGACAGTGGTGGGATACAGTCGCGCCCGTGCCGGAGATGACGGGACGAGTCTCACAAGGAGACCTCCAGCCGTCTGCCGGCCCCACGGGGCACTGTCTCACCGGACGGTCTCCATGCTAGAAGCGCGGATCGCGTCGGCCTAGTGTCGGTCGTACCGGTTCGGTCATCAGTTCCCGGACGTTCGCGAGGGGATGCAATTGGATCAATGCGGCCGCCGACAGAATGCATCGCCCGAAGTTGTGCTCCGCGCACACGTACCGTGATGACTCTGCCTGCGCCGAGGAGGTACATCTCCCCCTCATCTGGCGCTACTGCGCGTTGCAACTGATACAACCTGACAGTAGACAAAGCGCTCTCCAAGCGGTCCTGTACGGTGTATCACGCATCGTGAGGATCTCCAGGACGGTCGACAGGTGCGTCATCTCGGTCAGAGGCAGGGAGGGCCATTCCCTCGGTCCGCCGCTCCCGAAACTGGAACTTGCGGCGCACCCGGATGACTGAGGGTCACCCGCTGCTCGACTCCGGCGAGGTGGAGGTGCCGCTCGAGGAGTACCTCCATCGCGTGGGGGAGGTCTTCGCCACCATCCGAGGACACGATGAGGAGTTCGAACGTGGGGCGGTGATCGACCAACGCACGACCGTGTACACCCTGGGCCGCGCGGCCTTCGTCTTCCTGAGCGCCGGCGAGCGGGGCGAGGTCCACCGCGAACCGAGCAGGCCATCCTGAAGGGGATGGATGACCGGCGGTGACCAGCACCGGGGGGGCCTTCCGCAGACGGCCGTCACCCGCCGAGGGCAGCGACCCACCCGTCGACGGTGACGACATCCGCCTGCCGGGGGAACACCTTCTCGGTGAGCACCCGGTGCACCTCGGGATCGGCGTCGAGGCAGCCGTCCGCGAGGACGGTGAGGCCGAGGTCCAGATCGGCGGCCTGGCGCAGCGTGGACAGCACGACACCGCTGGTGGCGATGCCGGTGAGGACCAGGCTGTCGATGTCGGCCGCCCTGAGCACCACGTCGAGGTCGCTGCCCGAGAATGCGCTGACCCGCCGCTTCGTGACCACGATGTCCCCGGAGTGGGGCGCGACGTCGGGGTGGATCTGGGCGTTGGGGTCGCCCTCGACGAACCCGCCGCTCCGCGTGATCGCGCCGAAGGCCCTGTTGCGGGCGCTGACCTCCGGGTGCCCGGTGCGGAAACCGATGACCACGTACATCACTGGGACGCCGGCTGTCCGGGCGGCGTCGATGGCGCCGCCCAGGCGCGGCAGGTATCCGGCGTCCTCGGTGCGGTCCACGATGGCCCGCTGGACGTCCATCACGAGGAGGGCGCTTTTCGCCATGCCTGCTGTCCCTTCATCGAGCCGGTGGGCCTCCCGGATCCGGCTCTGTGGTGGCGGCCGCGGAGCACGGACGCGAGTGCGGCGACCAGCGCCATCACCGTGGCCGCGGTGAAGACGATGACGAGCCCGTGGTGGAACGGGCCGGAGACCAGCTCCGGGAAGAAGCGCGTCCCGGTCAGGGTCCGGACATCGTGCGCGGGCAGTGTGGGCAGCACACCGCTGGGCCCGAGCAGGTGCCCGATCGGGTTGTCGCCGAGGAACGTGGCGAAGAGCGTGCTCACCGGCGGCAGCGCCGCCACCTGGCCGGCGGTCTCTGCGGGCACCCCCTGTCCCTGCAGGCCGGTGGTCAGCGCGTGCGGCAGCGACGCGGCCAGGCCGGAGACCATCAGCGAGAACGACAGCCCGATCGAGAGCGCAGTCCCCGAGTTCTGGAACGTCGCGCGCATGCCCGACGCCGCGCCGCGCTGTTCCGGCGGCACGCTGCCCATGATCGCGGAGGTGTTCGGGGAGGAGAACATTCCCTGCCCGACCCCGCTGAGCAGCAGCAGGGCCGCGAACTCGGGGTACGCGAAGTCCACCGGCAGCAGGAGCAGGCCGACGAACGCGGCGGCCATGAGGGCCAGCCCGGTGCTGGAGAACAGCCGCGCGCCGAAGCGGTCCGACAGATACCCGGACAGCGGACCGGCGATGAGGAACCCGACGGTCAGCGGCAGCATGAGGATGCCGGCCCACAGCGGGGTGCGCTCGAAGTCGTATCCGTGCAGCGGCAGCCAGATGCCCTGCAGCCAGATGATCAGCATGAACTGCAGGCCGCCGCGGGCGATCGCGGTGAGCAGCACCGCCAGGTTCCCGGCGGCGAAGGCTCGGATGCGGAACAGGCCGAGCTGGAACATCGGCTCGGCGATCCGCGTCTCGGCGACACAGAACACGACGAGCAGCAGCACCCCGGCACCGACCCCGCCCAGCACCCAGGGGCTGGTCCAGCCGGTCGAGTGGCCGCCGTAGGGCTGGATGCCGTACGTGATGGCGGCGAGCAGGGCACCCGCACCCGCGGTGAAGGTGATGTTGCCGACCCAGTCGATGCGGCCCGGGCTGCGGGCGCCGGTGTCGCGCAGGCTGCGGTACGACCAGATGGTGCCGATCACCCCGATCGGGACGCTGACCCAGAACACCGCGCGCCAGTGGATGGTGGCGAGCAGACCACCGGCGAGGAGCCCGAGGAACATGCCCGCCAGCCCGGTGATCTGGTTGATTCCCAGGGCCATCCCGCGCTGCCGGGCCGGGAAGGCATCGGTCAGGATCGCCGTCGAGTTCGCCGTCAGCATGGACCCGCCGACCGCCTGCACGACGCGGAAGCCGATCAGCCACAGCGCGCCGCCGCCGCCCTGCAGCGGATCGAGCGAGAGGGCCACCGAGGCGCACGCGAAGATCGCGAAGCCCATGTTGTACATCCGCACCCGGCCGAACATGTCGCCGAGACGGCCGAGCGCGACCACGAGGACCGCGGAGACCAGCATGTAGCCCAGGATCATCCAGAGCAGGTAGCCGATGTTCCCGGGGGCGAGCGGGTCCAGGCCGATACCGCGGAAGATCGCGGGCCGGGAGATGATGACGATCGAGCTGTCGATGGTCGCGATCAGCACACCCAGGGTGGTGTTGGACAGCGCGACCCACTTGTAGCGCCCTCCCTCGTCGCGCTCCCCCGCCCCGCCCTCACGGCCGACCCTCACAGCCGCTCCGCGAGGCGGTCGAGCAGCGGCAGCACCGCGAGCAACCTCCGCTGCTCGCCGGGAGTGAACTCCTCCTCGAGGACGCTGGTCAGGCGCCGCACCGATTCGGAGCGCCGGTCGGCGAGCACCTTGCGGCCCGCGTCCGTCACCCTCATCAGAACGCGACGGCCATCGGAGGCGTCCTGCCGGCGGCGCACCAGAGCGCGCTCCTCCAGCGTGGCCAGGGTCGACGCCATGGCCTGCGGGCGCACCCGCTCCAGCTCGGCGAGCGACCCAGGGGAATCCGCCCCGTCGCGGTTCAGGCGGGCCAGCACGGACACCTCGGAGAGGGTGACATCGCCCACCGAGTGCGCCTGCCGCACCCTCCGGGCGATGCGGCCCACGGCAAGCACCAGCGCCGCTGCAAGCTCGGCCGCGTCGTCCCCGGATGGTCTGATCTGCTGCATGGTGGTAATCATACATTAAACAGGTTGATGTAACTACTTGGTCGCCGCGACGGATGGGCACGCGCTGCGGGTCAACCGCCGGTGCCCCCGCCCGGTCGTCGGTGCTGCGGCCCGCCTCCTCGACTACAACCGGTGCAGGTCCGAGAAGGAGATCGTCCACGGCCTGTCGGCGCCGGCCGGCGTACCATGGCCGCCACTGCGAAAGGAGGTGGAGATGGCCACGATCGTTCCTGTCACCGACGGTGTGGTGAGGGGCGCCTGCCCCCATGACTGCCCGGACACGTGCGCGATGCTGGTCACCATCGAGGGCGGCCGGGCGGTCAGGGTCCAGGGCGACCCGGAGCACCCGTTCACCAACGGCGGCCTGTGCGTCAAGGTCAACGACTACGTCGAGCGTGTGTACAGCCCGGAGCGGGTGCTCCACCCCATGCGCAGGGTCGGACCCAAGGGCGAGGGCCGGTTCCAGCGGATCGGCTGGGACGAGGCGCTGGACGAGATCGCCTCCCGCTTCACGACCATCGTCGACGAGTTCGGACCCGAGGCGATCATGCCGTGCAGCTACCTCGGCACCGAGGGGATCCTCAACGGCCTCAATGTCGGCGACCCCTTCTTCAACCGGCTCGGCGCCACCGTCGCGGAGCGCACCTACTGCGATTCGGGCGCGTGCACCGCGTACTTCCTGACCATCGGGCCCACGCCCGGAGTGGACCCCGAGAGCTTCGTCCACTCTCGGTACATCGTGATCTGGGCCTGCAACATGATCAGCACCAACCTGCACATGTGGCCCTTCGTCGCGGAGGCGCAGAGGCGCGGTGCCAAGGTGGTGGTCATCGACCCGGTACGCCACCGCACCGCCCGCCACGCGGACTGGTACATCCCCATCCGTCCCGGCACCGACGGTGCGCTGGCGCTGGCGATGATGAACGTGATCATCGGCGAGGGGCTCACCGATGACGACTACGTGGAGCGGTACACTGTCGGGTTCGACGAGCTGCGCGAGCACGCGCGGCAATACACGCCGGAGTGGGCCGCGGAGATCACCGGTGTCGCCGCCGACGACATCCGCACCCTGGCGCGCGAGTACGCCACCTCGCAGCCATCGGTGATCCGCATCGGGGTCGCCATCGAGCGCCAGGCCGGCGGCGGCCAGGCGGTTCGGGCGATCGCGTCCCTGCCGGCGCTGGTCGGCGCCTGGCGACGTCCCGGCGGCGGCATGCTCCAGCTGCCCATCTGGGCCTTCCCGGTGAACTGGCCGGCGATGATGCACCCGGAGCTCATCCCGCCGGGGACCAGGGTGGTCAACCAGTTCCTGCTCGGCCGCGCGCTCACCGGCGAGCTGGCCCTCGACCCCCCGGTCAAGGCACTGATGGTCTACAACTCCAACCCGGTCGTGGTGTGCCCGGAGCAGGACACGATGGTGGCGGGGCTGATGCGCGACGACCTCTTCACCGTGGTGAGCGAGCAGTTCATGACCGACACCGCACAGTTCGCGGACATCGTGCTGCCGGCGACGACGCAGCTCGAGCAGCTCGACATCATGTTCTCCTGGGGTCATCTGTACCTGACCCTCAACCAGCCCGCCGTCGCACCGCTGGGCGAGGCCGTTCCCAACACCGAGCTCTTCCGCCGGCTGGCGGCACGGATGGGGTTCGAGGAGGAGTGCTTCCGGAGGTCGGACGAGGAGATGGTCCGCGAGGCGCTGGACTGGTCGGCTCCCGCGCTGGAGGGCATCACCCTGGAGAGACTGCAGGCGCAGGGCTGGGCGCGGCTCAACCTGCCGGGGCCGGACAGCTTCGCACCCCACGCCGAGGGCAACTTCCCGACGCCGTCGGGGAAGTGCGAGTTCCTCGCCTCCCAGGCGGCGGGGGGGAACTTCGTGCTCCCCCTGTTCCGTCAGGGCTCGAATGAGTTCCAGCCCGGACAGCCGGTGCCTCCGCTGCCCACCTGGATTCCGTCGCCCCAGCCGTCCACCACGGACCGCTACCCGCTCAAGTGCATCTCGCCGAAGTCGCACGCCTTCCTGAACTCGAGTTACGGCAACCTTCCGACGCAGCGCCGGGTGGAGGGCGAGCAGGGTGTGACCATCCACCCCGACGACGCGAACCGGAGGGGCATCGAGGACGGTGATGCCGTCCGCGTCTTCAACGATCGTGGCTCGTTCGGCGTCCTCGCCCGGGTCAGCGAGGACATCCGTCCCGGAGTGGTGATGGCGAAGCTGGGGCACTGGCGCAGCCTGAGCCGGGAGAGGTCGACGGTGGCGGCGGTCACCTCGGCGGTGTTCGGCGACCTCGGCAACTGCCCGACGTTCTCCGACACACTGGTGGAGGTGGAGCCGGTCAAGCCGTAGGCGCACCGGGAAGGCCGTCAGAGCCAGCGAGGAAGCTCGGGTAGGCGACCGGGCGGGTCGACCACGAGCGCCTCGTCCCCAGGAGCGACCGGTCAGCCATGCCGCATACGCCTGCGGGGAGCCACGCACCGACACCGCCGCCTGCTCGGCCGGGCCGCCGAACCAGGTGTCGTCGCCGCGCTCGACCAGGTGCACCGGCCGGTCCACCCTGTCGTCCATCCAGCCGGCGACATCCTGGACGAGCCTGCGGGCGACCGGCTCGGGGACGGCGTCGAACTCGACACCGACCCGCGGTGCATGGCCGACGTCCCATGTTCGGCACTCACATATTTGTTGAGCGTAGGGCCATACTGTGATCGATCCGAGCAACGGTTCGAGGCGCCCGCTCATCGCCGGGCGCCAGCTACGATGACTGCCACAGCGATGCCCTCCCGAGAATCCGGCTTCCCGACGCGACCTGGGGCGGACCGCGTTCGTCACTGTCATTCCTGCGGTGCGCGGCTGAGCCGGTTCAACCCACGAACGCTGTGCGCACCCTGCGAGCGTGCGGGCGACCAGAGTGCCCAGATGGGGGCGCATGGTCCCGGTGCCGAGCGGCGGCCGCAGCAGGTTTCTGCCGCCCCCGGGCCGGACTGGCTCTGGGTGCACGACCAGGTACACCCGCTCAGCGACGTCGTCGACGTGCCGCAGGTGCTGCGCGCGTACCGGACGACGCACGGGTTGACGCAGGCCGAACTCGCCGTCCTGCTCGGGTGCGACCAGTCGTACGTGTCGAGGATCGAGCGAGCACGGCGACCGGTCCGGGACGTGCAAACGCTGAAGCGGATCGCACAGCGCCTCTCGATCCCGCCGCGTGAGCTCGGCCTGATGGACGCGATGGTGGACCCGTGCAAGGACGGACGTTCGGCCGGTCAGCACTCGGTCGCTGACGACGACGACGGAGCGGAGGGTGAGAGACGTGTTCACGAGAGTCAGCGTCAGTGGCGCCTCGTCCGCCAGAGCCTTAATCGCCGGCGATCAGATCTGACCGAGACGGCTGCGGGCCTCCACCCGGGGGTGCACCACGTGGGAGCGAGCCGGTTGCTGACGTGTGCCGCCTGGCTACCGCCCACCCCGGTCGACCTCGCCGAGGTGGATGTGAGGTGGGCGGACGTGAGGGAGCCGTTCGCCGTCACGGGAACGGAGGAGGAGGCAGAGCCGATGCGACCGCTCGCCTCGAGCGGTCGACGGTACGAGCGGTACTCACGTGCGATTCGCGACATCGACCGGCCCACGCTCTTCGAGAATCGGATCGGGTTTCGCCTCCTCGACCTGTCATGGCGATCACCCGGAGGCGAGATGCTGTTCAACCGCACCACCTACTTCGACATGATCGACGTGTGCGAGGCGGCCGCACATGAGCTTGCATCGGTCTGTGCACAGGGGACCTGTGACGAGGATGTGTTCGCTCGTCTCCCCTTCCGGCAGCGCATCGGCGACCCGTTCGACCTGTGGCGTCGCCCCGTCATGCCGTCGATCGACACACTGACGATTCGCCGCAGTGGAGGGGAGGCGTCGTTCATCCTCCACCATCGTGACCCGGCGCAGGTTGCGGTGGCGGGAGGGATGTACCACGTCATGCCCGCGGGCATGTTCCAGCCCGCCACCCTCGCTCCCGAGGCTCACGTGTTCGACTTCGACCTCTGGCGGAACATCATGCGCGAGTTCAGTGAGGAGTTCCTCGGGAACGCCGAGCACGATGGTGGTTGCG
>JAQBPH010000527.1:0-15226 GCA_028287625.1 Chloroflexota bacterium
TGCGGGTCGCCGACACCGGCTGCGGCATCGCCCCCGGCGAGCTGGGGCGGGTCTGCGAGCGCTTCTACAAGACCGACCGCGCCCGCGGCCGCGACGGCGAGGGGAACGGCCTGGTCCTGGCCATCGCCCGCCACACCGTCGAGGCCCACGGCGGCAGCATCGAGGTGGAGAGCACCCCGGGGGTGGGCTCGGTGTTCATCGTGCGGCTCCCCGGCGCGGTCTGAAGGCGTACCCTCCCCCAGATACACTTCCGTCCATGCAGTTCGGCCGGTACTACGAGCAGTTCGAGGTCGGCGCCACCTACCGGCACTGGCCCGGCAAGACCATCACCGAGGCGGACGACCACCTCTTCTGCATGATCACCATGAACCACCACCCGCTCCACATCGACGCCCACTACGCGGAGACGTCGACCCACTTCAAGCGCAACGTGGTGGTCGGCAACCTCGTGTACAGCCTGGCGCTGGGGATGAGCGTCGCGGACGTCAGCGGCAAGGCGATCGCCAACCTCGAGGTGGAGACGCTGAAGCACGAGAACCCCACCTTCCACGGCGACACCATCTACGCGGAGTCCACCGTGGTGGCGATGCGCGAGTCGCAGTCGCGCTCCGACCGCGGGGTGGTGACCGTGGAGACCCGCGCCTACAACCAGCGCGGCGAGCTGGTCTGCTTCTTCCGCCGCCGGGTGATGGTGCCGAAGCGGTCGGCGGGCGAGGTGCAGCCGCCCGACGAGCCCATGGTCCCCCTCGGAGCGCATCCCGACCTGGAGCGATGACCACCCCGACCGCGGCCGAGCTGGGGCGCTACAACGTCCGCCCGCTCACCCCGGGGCCGGAGTCGGCGCTGCGCGACGCGGTGCTCGCCCTCGGTGGCGGTCCCGCCGCCCTGCCGGCGCTGGCCCGGCACGGCCGCGCCGAGGCCATCGCGGTGAGCGGGCTCGCCACCGACGAGTGCCGGGTGCTGGTCCGCGAGCTCCGCCGCCTCGGCGGCGAGGCGCTCACCTCCGCGCCCGGCGACCGGGCCGTGCTGCTGGGCCCGCTCAGCGCCTTCGGCGACCTGCCCTCGCGGCTGGTGGAGTGGGGCCGCCGCACCGAGGTGCTCGGCGCCGCCCTCCAGGCCGCCCTCGCCGGGCGCGGCTCGCGGCCCGCCCCGGTGGCCGCCGGCGGCCACGTGCTCCGCTTCGACCGCCGCACCCTGGTGATGGGGATCGTGAACGCCACCCCCGACTCCTTCAGCGGCGACGGCACCGGGGAGGACCCCGCCGGCGCGGTCGCCCGCGGCGTCGCCCTCGCCGCCGCCGGCGCGGACATCGTCGACGTCGGCGGCGAGAGCACCCGTCCCGGCAGCACCGGGGTGACCGAGGAGGTGGAGGCCGCCCGGGTGGTGCCCGTGGTGCGCGAGCTCGCCGCCCGCCTCGAGGTGCCGGTGAGCGTCGACACCCGCAAGGCCGCGGTGGCCCGGGCGGCGCTCCAGGCCGGGGCGGTGATCGTGAACGACATCTGGGGGCTGCGCCGCGACCCCGGCATGGCGGCGGCGGTGGCCGAGGCCGGGGCGGCGGTGGTGGTGATGCACAACCAGGCCGAGCCCGACTACGCCGACGTCGTCGAGGAGGTCTGCGCCGGCCTCCACGAGTGCCTCGCCATCGCGGAGGCCGCGGGGATCGAGCGCGAGCGGATCATCGTCGACCCCGGGCTGGGCTTCGGCAAGACCCCGGCCCACAACCTCGAGCTGCTCCGCCGCCTCGGCGAGCTCCGCTCCCTCGACCGCCCGCTGCTGGTGGGACCGTCACGGAAGTCGACGATCGGCGTCCTGCTCGGCGGCGCGCCGCCGGAGCGGAGGCTCGAGGGCACGCTGGCGCTCTGCGTCCTCGCCGCCGCCCACGGCGCCGACCTGGTGCGTGTCCACGACGTCGCCGAGGTGACCCAGGCGCTGCGGGTCGCCGACGCAGTCCTGCGCGGCACCCCGGAGGAGATCCTCGCCCTGCCCCGGCCCGGGCCCACCGGGTGACCCCGGAGCCGCCCGCCCCTCCGGCGGGCAGCACGGTGGTCGCCTGGGTCGGGCTGGGCGCCAACCTGGGCCACCGCACCGCGGCGCTGGCGGCGCTCCGGGCGGCGCTGGCGAGCGGGCCGGTGCACCTCGAGGCGGCGTCGCGCGAGCTGCTCACCCGCGCCGTCGGGGTGCGCCGCCAGCCCGACTTCCACAACCAGGTGGTGCGCCTGCGCTCGGAGGTGCCGCTGCCGCCCGCGGAGTGGCTGGCCCGCTGCGACCGCGCCCAGCGGGCGGCGGGCCGGCGCCCCACCTACCACTGGGGCCCGCGCCGCGCCGACGCCGACGTCCTCCTCCTCGGCGAGCGGGGGGAGCTGCGCGCCTGCGAGACCGGGCTGTGCGTCCCCCATCCCGAGCTCGGCAACCGTCCCTTTCTGTGCGCCCTGCTCGCCGAGCTCGACCACCGGCTGCGCCATCCCGACGGCTGGCTCTTCGCCGAGCGCGCCGGGGTCTTTCTCTCCTCTCTGCGCTGACGCGCAGATGGAGCGAGCCTCCCCCCAGGCCATCAGCTCCTTCCTCGCTGACAGCCTTCCTCCTGCGCCGCCGACAGCCCTCATCGCTGACAGGGTTCCGCCTGGCGGCGGCTACATCGGCAGGCGGTCGGCCAGCTGAGGGACGAGGCGCAGCGCCTCCAGCACCTGCGCCGCCATCGCGCTGAAGTCGGGCGGCTCGTCGAAGTCGATGAGCCAGGAGTGCTCGGCGGTCAGCTTCTCGACCAGCACCGAGCCCCCGAGGGCGGCGAGGCCGACGTGGACGCTGGGGCGGTCGTCGGTGGGGAACGCCTTGCCGAGCAGCGTCTGCACGGTGTCGAGCCAGCCCGCCACCTCGCCCAGCTCCTGGAGCTCGTAGCCGCCGTCGCCGAGCACGAACTCGGCCTCGATCTCGACGAAGGGCTGGGGCTGCAGCCGCCGGTGGGGGCAGTCCTCCTGCTCCTCGTCGTCGTGGTAGAGGTCGCAGTCGGCCCCCGGCCCGTAGGCGGCGACGTAGGTCATCAGCGCGTCCCAGACGAAGCTGAGATGGGCGTGGTAGCGGGAGGGCGGCTCGCTCGGCTGGAGCCGGACGGTGCAGTCGAAGCGGCGCTCGCCGGCGCCGGGCTCGAGCTCGTGGCGGACGTCCTCGATCGACAGGCCCGTCTCGTCGAGGGCCTCGAGAAGGTCGGAGGCCAGCTCCTCGTAGCTGGGGAAGGGCTGGGGGCGGTCGCTGGCAGCGCCGTTCGACCTCTCGCCACGCCGTACGCGCTCGGCCACGCGCTACCGCTGACCCGTGCGTGCCCAGCGCGCCGCGGCGGTGATCACCGGGATCCCGAGAGCGGCGAGGAAGATGCCGAGCACGGTGAGGAGGAGCGGCTGCTCCGCCCTCGGAGTGGTCCAGTCGTAGATGGCCAGCACCCCGCCGGCGACCAGCCCCACCACCGTCAGCCCGAGCAGGAGCACGGTGATCGAGAGCCAGGGGTCGGCATGCGCGGGCGGCGCGGCGCGAATCTCGCCCCGCCGCGGCTGGAGCATCGGAGTGGACATGTCGAGCGAAGTCTATCCCTGTGCTCACCGGCACGGCGAGCGGCCCCCGATCAGGGCCTGGTGGCGGTGAACCGGTACCCCACCCCCGGCACCGCCAGGATGTAGAGGGGCTGGGAGGGGTTCTCCTCGATCTTCCGGCGCAGGTTCCGGATGTGCACGTCGATGACCCGGGTCTCGATGGGGTGATCGTAGCCCCAGACCGCGTTGAGGATCTTCTCCCGGGAGAGCGCCTTGCCCGCCTGGGCGGCGAGCAGGGTCAGCAGGTCGAACTCGGTGTGGGTCAGGTTGACCTCGGTGCCCGCCCGGAACACGCGGCGCTCGTTCACGTCGATGACCAGGTCGCGGAAGACCATCCGCCCGTCGTCGCCGCGCTGGTCGTCCTGGCGCGCCTTGCGCAGGTGGGCGGCGATGCGGGCGAGCAGCTCGCGCGGCCGGAACGGCTTGACGATGTAGTCGTCGGCGCCGATCTCGAGCCCCACCACGACGTCGATCTCCTCGGTCTTGGCGCTGAGGATGAGGATCGGCACCTTGGAGCCGGTGCGCCGGATGTCGCGGCAGATGTCGAAGCCGCTGATGTCGGGGAGCATGAGGTCCAGGAGGATGATGTCGGGGCGGAAGCTCTCCAGGGCGGTGAGCGCCTGGGTGCCGCTCTCGGCCTCCTCGACCGCGTACCCCTCCTGCTCGCAGGCGAGCCGGACGGTCTTGCGAATGAGCGCCTCGTCGTCGATGACGAGGACCCGTCGCTGTCCGTTCACCTCGGTCCTCGCGTCCGCATCCGGCGGCGCGATTCTATCGGGCACGTCACCCTCCGGCGCCACGGGGCAGTCGCCGGCGCAGCCGCCGGCCCGCCAGCCGGGCGGCCTCGGCGGCCTCGAGCAGGCCTCCCGCCAGCGGCCTCCGCCGCCACCGCCAGGCACCCGCGGCGACCCGCTCACGGCCGCCGAGGGCGAGCTTGAACTGGCGCAGGCCGTGCCAGGGATGGCCCGGGTCTGCGTCCGGGGGGATGCCCCAGAGGTCGTACCGGGTGCACCCCGCGGCCAGCGCGCCCCGCATCGCCGCGAACTGCACCAGCGCCGACGGCTGCCGCTCGCGGTGCGCCGAGGACGAGCCGCCGTACAGGTAGACCGCCTCACCCGCGAAGGGCACCACCAGGGCGCCGGCCGCGACCTCGCCCTGGACGCTGGCGACCTGCACCCAGGCGCCGGGCAGGGCGGTGAGCACCAGGCGGAGGTGGCCGGTGCTGGGAAGGACGATCCCCTGGCGTCGCTCGGTGGCGGCGCAGAGCCGCGCCAGCCGGGCGGCGGCGAGGGGCACGTCGGTCACCGTCTCCACCACCACGCCGCGGCGCTCGGCGAGGCGGACGTTGTAGCGGCCCTTCGGGCGCATCCGCGCCAGCACCTCCGCCTCGCCCCCGGAGAGGTCGACGACCGCGGTGTGCCCGGGCTGCACCGCGTCGACCGGGGCCCACCCCGGGCCCAGCCGCCGCTCCAGCTCGGGCAGGTCCTCGCTCCAGGCGCTGGGCTCGACGGTGACGCTGACGGCTCCCAGCCGCGAGCCCAGCGTCTCGAGGGCGGCGAGGGCCGCCTCCCAGGCGGGGGCGTCGCCGGGGGCGCAGGCGGGCCCGCGGGGGACGTACACGCGGGGCGGCGCACCCGGCACCACCGGGGCGGAGAGGGCGGTGAGCGGAAGGGTCCGGCCCCCGCCGGCGTCGACACGGAGGCGGTGCACGGTCCACCCCGTCGCCGCCTGCACCGCTCCCCAGCCGTGGCTCTGCAGCAGGTGCGCGTGCGGCCATCCGGCCAGCGCCGCGTCCCAGGAGTCGGCGGGCGAGGCGGCCGGCGCGGGGGCGCGTGGACGCTCGCGCAACACGGAAGTGGCGGATGGTGCAGCGGTCACGGCATGATCACAGGAACGTCAGAGGGGGCCGGCGAACGTGTCACCGCGCGAATCGTTGCTACTATAGGCCGCCCACTGCCACAGGTCAGGTCGCCGGACCTATGCCCGCGGTGCAACGCGGTCGGCTGAGCCGCGCGGATGCCCCTCGGAGTGCCGCTCGACCAGCATGCTTTAGGAGGAGACCGAGGTGCAGACGCAGGGGTCGCTCGCGCAGAACAGCCTCGCCTCGTTGCTCGAGGCCATGCAGTCGGAGCGTGCCACAGGCACGCTCTCGGTGGCGTCCGGGGACGCCAGCTGCTCGCTCTACTTTCTCTTCGGACATCTTTTCCACGCCGCCGGTGACCTCGGCCAGGGGGAGGAGGCGGTGATCTCCGCGCTCTCCTGGAAGGACGGCCAGTTCACCTTCGACCCCCGGGCCAAGCTCCCCGCCGAGGAGACCATCAAGGCCGCCACCACCGAGCTCCTCGCCGAGGCCGGGCGACGGCAGCCGGTGGCGGCACCCAGCAACGGCACCGGCCGCACGTTCGAGGTCCAGGCCGTGGGCGGCGTCGTCGACAGCCGCCCCGTGGGCGCGGCCACCGCGGTCGCCAGGCCGCCGGTCCCGGTCGCCTCCTCCGCCACCTCGTGGGGTTCGCCGCCGCCGCCGATCACGACGGGAGACACCATGGTGACCGAGACCGCCATCCCCACCATGGGCATCGCCCGTCCGGGCAAGCCCACGACGGAAGCGTCCCCCGTCTACGGCAACCTCAACGCCAAGCCGCTCGGCGAGCTCTACCCGCTGCCCGCCGGCAAGCCGATCTACGAGGGCCTCAAGAGCGCCTTCGTCGACTTCCCCAAGCTGCTGCGCACCCTCGACACCGACAAGCTCACCGGCTACGTGCGGCTCGAGGGCCCCGGCTTCAGCGGCGTGCTCCTGCTCCACGACGGCCACGTGCTCGAGTCGCTGTTCAGCGACGGCACCCTGACCCAGGCCGAGACCGCGTTCCAGCACCTGCGCCGCCGCATGGAGCGCGGCGAGGGCCTGCTCGACGTCATCGAGCTCAGCGGTGAGACGGTCGTGGCACTCGCGCAGCTGCTCACCGCCCGGCCGCTCTTCACCGGCCTGCTGGGACGCTTCGTCAACTTCGAGCAGCTCCTCGAGTACCTGGCCGAGGAGAAGGTCGACGGCTCCGTGGTGGTCGCGGGCGGCACCGAGACCGGCGTCATCCTGCTGCGGAAGGGGGCGCTCCACGGCGCCTACACCCACTCGCAGCGGGATCTCCAGGAGTCGCCTCTGACGGTGAACCGGCTGGCCGCGGAGCGCCCGGCGCGCATCGAGGTCAAGGCGGGCGCGGGATCGCCTCCCGGCATCGACGTCGAATCGGCGCTGCGCAAGCCTCTCTGAGCAGGGTCCGGCCCGGCGGGCGGAGTGCCGCCACCGGGATCCTCCTCGCCCTGGCGGCGGCGCTGCTGCCCGGCTGCGCCGGCGCCCCGCCGCAGATCATCGCGCTCAGCCCGGCCCGCGGCTCCACCAGCGTCACCGCCGATGCGCCGATCAGAGTGGTCTTCGACCACCCCGTCGACCACGCCTCGGTGGCGCGCCGCTTCCGGGTGGAGCCACCGCTCTCCGGCTGCACGCTCGAGCGCGCCTTCGGCGCCGCCGCCGGCGCCCCCTGCCGCGTCAGCTGGCTGCCCGCCTCGGCCACCTTCGTGCTCGAGCACCGCGGCGCCATCTTCCGCCCGTCCACCAAGTACACCTTCCACATCGACTCCGGGGTGCGCGACACCGGCGGCGCCGCCAACTCCCTCGACCACCACTGGGACCTCACCTCGGCCCCGGCGCCGCAGCTGCTCAGCGCCAGCCCCTCGGACGGCGCCGTCGACGTCCCTGTCGACAGCCCCGTGGTGGTCTCGTTCAACGACCTCATGGACGGCGCCGCCACCACCGCCGCGATCCACCTCTCCCCGGCGGTGCCGGGCACCCGGGTGGTTGCCAACCGCCGCGACCACGGCCGTTTCCTGGTGCTCCCCGGGAGGCTCCTCGACCCGGCGACCACCTACACGGTGACGGTCGGCACCAGCGCCCGCAACGAGCACCTCCAGCCGGTCCAGAAGGGGGTGGTGCTGCGCTTCCGCACCGGGGGGCTGGGCCGCGGCGAGCACGCACTGGTGCTCGCCGGGCACCGCGGCGAGGCCGCATCGGAGGTGCTGCTCACCGGGCTCGGCGCCCTCGCCGACGGCGAGCCCGCACCCGCAGCCACCGTGCTCCAGGCCACCCGCTGCGCCCAGGCGACCTGCGGCGCGGTGCCGCGCGGCGGCGCCCAGACCGCCTACCTGGAGGCCTCGGCGTCGCCGGACGGCCGCCGCATCGCCGTGCTCGAGCAGGACGAGACCGTGCCCGGCGCGGCCCCCGACCTCCACCTCGTCGACCTCGCCACCGGTCTCGACACCGACGTCCACATCGGCGCCAGCCACCCCTCGTGGTCGCCGGACGGCCGGCTGCTCGCCTACGGGACCGCCCAGACGGTGCACGTCTACGACCCCTTCGCCGATGCCGACCGCCCCCTCCCTCCCGGCGACCCCCTCGCCGGCCTCCCCGCCTGGAGCGGAGACGGCAGCGTCCTCGCGCTCCCCGTCCGCTCCCCCGCCGGCCTCCTCCACGTCGATCTCGCCGACCCCGCGCTCGGCATCCGCTACCCCGTTCCCGAGGTCGCCGGCGAGGCAACCGCCCCGGCGCTCAACCGCGATGGCAGCGAGCTCGCCCTGCACCGCGAGGGCAGGCCGGCGGTCGAGGGCGGCTGGCTGGTCCGGCTGCGCGGTGGCGACCCCACCCCCCGCCGCCTCGGCCCGGGCATCACCCCGGTGGCGTACGCCGACGCGAGCACCCTGCTCGCCGTCGACCGCCCCGCCGGCGACACCCCCGGGCTGGTGCGGATCGGGGTGCAGGGCGGCGACGTCACCCGCCTCGCCACCGGCCCCGCCGCGTCCGACCTCGACACCATCGCGGCGGCGATCTCCGGCGGCGAGATCGCGTACCTGCTCGCCGACCCGGCCGGCACCACCCAGGCGTACATCGAGAACGCCGACGGCAGCAACCCTGCGCCGCTGACCAGCTTCCTCAGCGCCGGCCTCGAGGCCTTCGCCGTGAGCTTTGCAGGCTAGCCGCGCGTCAGCGCGGCATCGGAGGGCTCCCCCAGGCCATCACCTCCTGTGTCGCTGACAGCCTCCCCCCCGGCAGGGCTGGCTGCGCTATCGCGCAGCGATGAGCGCCAGCAGCTCGCGGAGGTCGGCGATCACGGGACAGTCGAGCACCGCCCCCCGGCTGCCGCCGAGGCCGTCGCGCAGGGCGAAGTCGAACATCCCCCGGCCACCGGCACGGGTGCGGTCGACGAGCACGCCGTCGATGCCGGCGGCGCGGGCCCCGAGCACGTCGGCGATGTAGTTGTCCCCCACGTGCATGCTGCTCCGCGGGTCGGCGCCGGTGCGGCGCAGCGCCTCGCGGAAGATGCTGACGTCCGGCTTCTGCGACCCGCTCACCGTGGAGGCGACCAGGCAGTCGAAGTAGCCGTCGAGCTCGTGGGTGCGGCAGACGGCGGTGAGCGCGTCGGTGAAGTTGGAGATCACCGCGAGCTGCACGCCGGCGGCGCGGAACGCCCCGAGCACCTCGTGGACCTCCGGGAACACGCGCCACGAGGGCGGTGACCAGAACCGCTCGGAGAGGGTGCGAGCCATCGCCGCGGTGTCGCCGGCGGCGCCGAGCTCGCCGAGGATGAGCTGGTTGTACTCCTGCCAGAAGGCCCGCGCCGCCACCATCGACGACTCGAAGGACCGGCCGGCGCGCAGCGCCTCCCGGTAGTGGCGCTCGCCGGCGTGGAGGGCCGCCGCCACCCCGACCGGCTCGACCTCGAGGCCGAGCTCCCTGCAGGCCTCGAGGTAGACCGTGGGCACGTCGGGATGGACGTACATGAGGGTGTCGCCGAGGTCGAGGAAGACGGTGCGCAGGGGCGGCGCGCCGCCGGAACGGAGCCCGGTCACAGGCAGCCGCAGGTCTCGAGCGTCCCCGCCGCCTCCGGGTACTCGACGCAGTCGTACAGGGCGAGCAGCCGCTCGACGGCGCGGTCCCAGGTGTAGCGGCCGGCCCGCTCGCGCGCGGCCGCGCCCATGCGCTCCCGCAGCGCCGTGTCGGCGAGCAGGTCGCCGATGCGGCGGGCGAAGGCGGCGGGGTCACGGCCCTCCAGGAGGAACCCGGTGACCCCGTCCTCGACCACCTCGACGAGGCCGCCGACGGCGGCGGCCACCACCGGGGTGCCCGACGCCTGCGCCTCCAGCGCCACCAGCCCGAACGACTCGGTGTGGGAGGGCACCACGCAGACCTCGGCGAGGGCGTACAGCTCGGCGAGCTCGCTCGGCGGCACCGCTCCGAGGAATCGCACCCGGCCCTCGAGGCCGCGCTCGCGCACCAGCGCCTCGAGGCGGCCGCGCTCGCCGCCGGCGTGGCGCGCCTGGCTGCGGCCGTCGCCGCTGTCGTCACCGCACACCAGCGCCACCACGTCCGCGACGCCGGGCCGCCGGAGCAGGTCGGCCACCGCCTCGATGAACAGGTCGGCCCCCTTCAGCCGCTCCAGGCGGCCCGCGTACACCACCACCCGGCGGTCGAGCAGGCCGAGGCGGGCCCGGGTCCGGCCGGTGGGACGGGGCTGGTACCGGTCCATGTCCACCCCCGGGGGCACCACGCACACGCTGTCCGGGTCGACCCCGTAGAGCTCGATCAGGGCGCTCTCCTCGGCCGGGCTCATCGCCACCAGCCGGTCGGCGGCGCGGGCGATCACCTGCTCGGCCTCGCCGCGCGAGGGTTCGTCGGGCATGCCCGCGGCGGCCTTCATCCGCGCCAGGGTGTGATAGGAGTGCACCCACGGCACCGCCCACTGCTGGGCGGCACGGCGGGCCACCCATCCGCTCAGCCAGTAGTGCGAGTGCACCAGGCGATAGGCGCGCCGCTCCGAGGCGACGTGCTCGAGCAGGGCGCGGGTGAAGAGCGGGAGCTCGGTCACCAGCCGGCTCTTGGGCACCGGCTCGGGAGGGCCGGCGTCGAGCCGCACCAGCCGGCTGCCGGGAGCCAGCAGCTCCTCGGACGGCGCGCTGGGATCGTCGCGGCGCACGAACACGTCGGTGGGGACGCCGCGCGCGCTGAGCCCGGCGCAGAGCTCGCGGACGGTGAGGTTCATGCCCCCGTTCTCGCCCTGTCCGAGCAGCCCGACCGGGGAGGCGTGAACGGACAGCACAGCGATTGCCCGGCGGGCGCTGTTCGGTCCGTCGGGACGCCTGCTCTCGAAGGTCATGTGCCTCGGAGGTTAGGGTATCGCACATGCCCGACGCCCCCGTGACCGCCTCCGCGGAGTCCTCCCCGAGCGCGCCACCGCAGCCGCCGAGCACACCCCGCACCGTCCTCCTGCTGCTCGCCGACACCGGTGGTGGTCACCGTGCCAGCGCCCAGGCGGTGGCGCGCGAGCTGGTGCGCCTCCCCGACGCTCCCGCGCCCCACCTCCTCGACCCCTTCGTGCACGCCGCGCCGCGACCGGTGGGCTGGACGGTCGGGCTCTACTCGCCGCTGATCCGCCACCTCCCGCCGCTCTGGGGCGCGCTCTTCCACGCCAGCAACTCGCGCCCCGCGGTGGCCGCGCTGCGGGCCACCGTGCTGCGGCTGCTCGAGCCCGGGCTCACCGAGCTGGTGGACGCGCTCTCCCCCACCGCGGTGGTCTCGTTCCACCCCCTGGTCAACCACGCCGCCGCCCGGGTGCTGCGCGGCCGCCCGGGACCGCCGATCCCGCTGATCACGGTGATCACCGACCTCGTCGACGTGCACTCCGCCTGGATCTGCGACGACATCGACGCCATCGTCACCCCCTCGGCGGCGGCGCTCAACCGCATCCGCGCCGCGGGCATCGACGCCGACCGCTGCTTCGATCTCGGCATGCCCGTCGACGAGAGCTTCACGGTGCGGCCCCCGACCGCCGTCGAGCGCCGCGAGCTGCGCCGCCGGCTCGGGCTCGATCCGGCGCGCCGGACCGTGCTGCTCACCGGCGGCGGCGAGGGCTCGGGCGGCCTCCTCCGCCGCGCCCGCGCGCTCTGTGCCGCCGGGCTCGACCTCCAGCTGGTGGTGATCTGCGGGCGCAACGCCGGGGTGCGCGAGCGGCTGCTCGGCCTCGAGCCGCGACCGCCCACCCGGCTCCACGTCGAGGGCTTCGTGCCCAACATGGCGGAGTGGCTGCGCGCCAGCGACCTGCTGGTGAGCAAGGCCGGCCCCGCGACCATCACCGAGGCGCTCTGCGCGGGCGTGCCGCTGCTGATCACCTCGCACCTGCCCGGGCAGGAGCGCGGCAACGTCGACCTCGTGGTCACCGTCGGCGCGGGCCGTCACGTGCCCGGCGACGCCGCCCTGGTCGACGCCGTCGCCGAGCTGGTGCGGCCGGAGTCGACCGGGCTGCTGGCGATGCGGGACGCGCTCGCCGGCATCGCCCGGCCCCACGCCGCCGCCGCCACCGCCCGGCTGATCGCGCTGCTGTCGGCCCGGGCGACCACCGGAGCGCGGTGAGCGCACCGCCCGCCTGCCGCGTCGACGAGCTCCGCCTCTTCTGCTTCCGCAACTACGCCGACCAAACCGTGGCCCTCGGCCCCGGCCTCAACGTGGTCTCCGGCCCCAACGCCCAGGGCAAGACCAACCTGCTCGAGGCGCTCGCCACCGCGGCGCTCACCCGCTCGCCCCGCGCGGCCTCGGCCGCCGAGCTGGTGCGCTGGGGCAGCGACGCCGCCCGGGTGCGCGCCCTGGTGCAGCGGCCCGACGGCCCCACCGTCATCGACCTTCGGCTGCAGCGGCCGGCAGGCCAGGGCTCGATGGTGCGCACCGTCACCGTCGACGGCATCCCCCGCCCGGCCAGGGCGGTGCTCGGCGTCTGCCCGGTGGTGCTCTTCTGGCCCGAGGATCTCCTGCTGGTGAAGGGCGCTCCGGAGGGACGGCGGCGGCTCCTCGACATGGTCGTCGCCCAGACCGATCCGCGCGCCGCCGCCGAGATGGTCCGCTACCGCCGGGTGCTCGACCAGCGCAATGCCCTGCTCCGCCAGGTGCGCCTGGGCCAGGCCGCCCCGGCACCGCTGGCCGGCTTCACCGCCGAGCTGGTCCGGTCAGGGGGGACGGTGCTGGTCGCCCGCCTGCGCCTCGTCGCGGCGCTGGCGCCGCTCGCCGCCGCCGCCCTCGGGGAGATCAGCGACGGCCGCGAGCGCCTCGACCTGCGCTACCGCGCCGAGGGGCTGGAGGGCGAGCCGCCCGCCACCGCCGAGGAGGCCTCGGCGTGGCTGGCCGCGGCCCTCGAGGCGCGCCGCCCGGAGGAACTGGCCCGTGGCGTCACCGTCGCCGGGCCGCACCGCGACGACGTCGACGTGCTGCTCGACGACCGTCCCGCCCGCGCCGCCGCCAGCCAGGGCCAGCAGCGCAGCCTGGTGCTCGCCTGCAAGCTCGCCGAGGTACGCCACCTCACCGACCTGCTCGGCACCGCGCCGGTGCTGCTCCTCGACGACGTGCTCAGCGAGCTCGACTCTCTGCGCCGCGAGCGGCTGCTCCGCGCCCTCGGCGCCGGCACCGCGCTGCAGACCGTGCTGACCACCACCGACCCCGCCGGACTCGGCCTCGGCAGCGACCGGGTGCGCCACCTCACCGTGGCGTCGGGCCGGGTGGAGAGCGCCCCCGAGATGGTCATGGAGGGGGGCTCTGCAGCATGAGCTTGCTCATCAGTCGGGGCGGGGTGCGCGCAGGCGGCTCCGCCGCCGGAGCGAGGGGGGGAACATCCCCCCTCGAAAAATGACCGCCGATCCCGGGCCCGCCGGCCGCGCCCCGGCCGAGCAGCGCCTCGACGCCATCGTCTGGCCGGCGCTGCGGCGCATGGGCATCAGCCGGAAGGTCCGCGACGCCCAGCTCGACGAGGTCCTCGCCGCGGTGGTCGGGCCCCACCTGGCACCCCTCTGCCGCCCCGCCGGCCTCGACCGCGGCGCGCTCACCATCGCCACCGCGCACGGCGCCCTCGCCCACCAGCTCCAGCTCGACTCCCCCCGGCTGATCGCATCGCTCAACGAGCGCCTCGGCGGCGACGTGGTGAGGCGGCTGCGCTTCCGCGCCCTCGACGGCGGCCCACCCGGCGGGACCCGCTGAGGGCCGCCGCTCCTACATCGGCACGCGGACGGGCATCACGATGTACAGGTAGTCGTCGCGGCCCACCGGCCGGATCACCCCCGGCGACAGCGGACCATTGAAGCCGAGCGCCACCTCCTCGCTGTCGATGACCCCGAGGGCGTCGAGCACGTAGCGGGCGTTGAAGGCGATCTGCACCCCCTCGCCGGTCACCGTGGCCGCCAGCGGCGCCTCGTCGTCGCCCACCTCGGCCGTCTGCGCGTGCAGGGTGAGGGTTCCCTCCCCGGTGGCCAGGCGCACCACGTTGGCCGCGTCCTTGGCGAGGATGGAGGCGGTGCGCGTCTCGCGCAGCAGGGTCGCCGCGGGCAGGGTCACGGTGGTGCTCTGCGAGGCGGGGATGACCTGGGCGTAGTTCGGATACGCGCCCTCGATCAGCCGCGACGACACCTCGACGTCGCGCATGGTGAAGAAGATGTGGTTGCGGGACGCCGACAGCGTCACCTCCACCGTCGGCCGCGTCGCGGTGATCGCACGGGCCACCTCACCCAGGTGCCGCGCGGGCACGATCACGCTCGTGGCCGGCGCCTCGCCGTCGCCCTGCCGGGAGAGCTTGCGCACCGCCAGCCGGTGCCCGTCGGTGGCCGCCAGCGTGACCCCGTCGCCCTCGAGCTGGAGCAGCACGCCGGTGAGCACCGGACGCGCCTCGTCGGTGCTCGCCGCCACCGCCGTCTGGCCGATCGCCACCTCCAGGGTCTGGGCGTCGAGGGTCACCGCCGCCTCCGCGTCCCGCGCTGGCAGTGGCGGGAACTCGACCGCGTCGATGCCGTGGATGTTGGTGCGGTGGATGCCGCAGGCGATCCGCAGCACCTGGGTGGCGGGGTCGAGCTCCAGGGTGCAGGGCGCCTCCGCCAGGGACGCCACGTACTCGGTCACCAGCCGTGCGGGCACGGTGACCCGTCCCTCGCGCGCCACCTCGGCGGGCACGGTGGTGGTGATGGTGAGGTCGAGGTTGGTGGCGGTGAGCCGCAGCCCGTCGGCGGTGGTCTCCAGCAGGACGTTGCTGAGGATCGGCAGGGTGGAGCGGGGGGACACGGCGCGCGAGACGAGGCTGAGGGCGGCGGCCACGGCGGTGGGGGAGACGGTGCACTTCATGAGGGTGCTCTCGGTGGTGGACGAGGCGGTTGTCACCAGGGGGGTTCCTTCTCAGGAATGGTTTATAGAGTCAGTCGTCCCAGTAGGGGCGGTGCACAGCGGGGATAACCCCCTCCCGCCCGATCGAACCCCGGCCGCGAGGGGTGGGAGACGCTGGGGACGGCGGGGCGGGATGCCGGCGGCCGCCCACAGCGAGGAGGCTGCGAGGGGTTTCCCACGGCTGCCTCCCGCGGGAGTCCACAGCCTCGTCCGCGCGGTGCTCAGCGTGCATGGAGGCGGTCGCGGATGTGGCGCAGGTCGCTCTGGAGCCGGGCGTCCTCCCGGCTGAGCTCGAGGATCTTCTCGTAGGCGTGGAGGACGGTGGTGTGGTCCTTGCCGCCGAAGGCCTGGCCGATGGCGGGGAGCGAGGAGGCGGTCTCCTCGCGGATCAGGAACATCGCCACCTGGCGCGGGA
>JAQBPH010000125.1:0-11048 GCA_028287625.1 Chloroflexota bacterium
CCGCAGGATGCTGGAGTGCACCGCCGGCGGCGGCGCGAACGCCCCCGGGGGGACGTCGCCGACGCGCTCCACCTCGGCGAGCGAGCGCACCGCCAGGGTGGCGAGGCTCCAGTCTCCGGGGGCGGCGTCGAGCCGGGCGGCCACCTCCCGCTGCACCAGGAGCACCGCGCGCCGCGGCGGCGACTCCGCCTCCAGCAGCCGCTGCAGCAGCGCGCCGGTGATGTTGTACGGGATGTTGCCGGCGGCCAGGTACCCGGGGGAGAGGCCGAGCTCGGCGGCTCCGGTGCGCAGCGCGTCGCCGTGCACCGTCACCACGTTGGGATGGCGGTGCTGGGTGATCGCCAGGGCACGCAGGCAGGCCTCGTCGAGCTCGACGGCGACCACCCGCCCGGCCCGGCGGCAGAGCGCCGAGGTGAGGGTGCCGATGCCGGGGCCGATCTCGTACACCTCGTCCTCGCGCCCGGGGTCGAGGGCCTCCACCAGCCGCTCCACCACCTCGCGGTCGACGAGCAGGTTCTGGCCGAGGCGGCGCTTGAGGCCGAGCCCGGCGCGGCGGGCGACGGCACGCGCCGTCGCCGGGTTGCAGAGGTCGAGCTCGGAGGCGGCGTCGGCGGTGACGGTGGCGGCCCCGTCGCTCATCCGGCCGGCTGCCGCCGGCCGCCGAGGTGGTCGCCGCCGCCGGGGTCGGGGAGGCCGAAGAGCCGGCGGGAGGTCGCGGTCGCGCTCCGCGCCACCACGGCCGCGGGCTCGCCGCGCAGGCCGGCGACGGCGGCGGCGGTGGCGGCGACGTAGGCGGGCTGGTTGGGCCTGCCGCGGTGGGGCACCGGCGTCAGGAAGGGCGCGTCGGTCTCGACCACGTAGCCCCCCTCGCCCACGGTGCGGGCGGCGTCGCGGATGCCGTCGGTCCTCGGAAAGGTGACGGTTCCCGCGAACGAGCACACCATCCCCAGCTCGGCGGCGGTGCGGGCGAGGGCGGCGTCGCCGCTGAAGCAGTGGAGGACGCCGCGGTCCGCGTGATCGCCCGCCCCGAAGGCATCGCGGAGCTCGGCGACGACGTCGTCGTGGGCGTCGCGGTCGTGGACCACGATCGGCTTGGCATGGGCGGCGGCGAGCTCGAGCATCAGCCGCAGGGAGCGCCGCTGCACCTCCGGCTCCACCTCGTGGTAGCCGGGCCGCCAGTACCAGTCGAGGCCGATCTCGCCGACGGCGACGGCGCGGGGATGGCGGAGCAGCTCCTCCAGGCTGCGGAGCTGGGCGGCGTCGGGCGGGGCCTTCTCGTGGGGATGCCAGCCCACCGTGAAGAACACCCCCGGGTGGCGCTCGGCGAGCTCGCGGTTGCGGTCGCTGTCCTCCACGTTGAGGCCCACCGAGACGATCTGCTCGACGCCCGCCGCGGCGGCCTCCGCGAGCGCCTCGTCGAGCATCCCCCGCTCGTCGAGGAGCACGAGGTGGCAGTGGGTGTCGACCAGGCGGAGGGCCTCCTCGGTCATCGGCGGGGAGCCCCCCCCCGATCGCCCGCGGGCAGAGCCCGCGCAGTCGCGGTCTCCCCGCCTGCGGCCTCGAGGTCCTGCTCGCGGTCGAGCCGGGGGAAGAGGATCGCTCCCACCCCCACCGGCGCCCCGGGGATGAGCGCCGGCCAGGTGCGCAGCCGTGCGCCGGCGTCGCCGTCGAGGCTGACGCCGAGGTCGGCGGCCACCGCGGCGGTGGCCCGCGGCAGGGTGGGATGGAGCAGCAGGGTGCTCACCCGGATGGCCTCGAGCAGGCTGCCGAGCACCGTGCCCAGCCGCGGGTCGCCCGTCTTCGCCATGGTCCAGGGGGCGGTCTCGTCGATGTACTTGTTGGCCCGGGCCACCAGCCGGCGAGCCTCGGCGAGGGCGCCGCTGATGTCCAGGCCGTCCATCGCCGCCTCGTGGGCCGCCACCACCTCGACGGCGACCGCCTCCAGCTCGGCGTCGATCGGCTCGGCGACGCCGGGCTCCGGCACCCGGCCCCCGAAGTACCGCGCCACCATCTTCTCGGTGCGCGACACCAGGTTCCCGTAGTCGTTGGCCAGATCGGCGTTGTAGCGGTCGACGAAGGTCTGCATGGACATGTCGCCGTCGCGGTCGAAGGGCACCTCGGCCATGAGCACGTAGCGCACCGCGTCGCTGCCGAAGCGGCGCACCAGGTCGAAGGGGTCGATGCGCACCCCGGTCGACTTGCTCATCTTCCGGCCGCCGAGGGTGACGAAGCCGTGGGCGTGCACCCGCCGCGGCAGCGGCAGCCCGGCGGCGAGCAGCATCGCCGGCCACATCACGGTGTGGAAGCGGGTGATGTCCTTGCCGATGATGTGGACGTCGGCGGGCCAGAAGCGCTCGAAGTCGGGGCCGTCCGGATAGCCGATGCCGGTGACGTAGGAGAGCAGCGCGTCGAACCACACATAGACCACCTGGCTGTCGTCGAAGGGCAGCGGGAAGCCCCAGTGGGAGAAGCCGCGGGAGATGCTGATGTCCTCGAGGCCGCCGCGGATGACGTTGAGCATCTCGTTGCGGCGCGTCTCCGGGGTGAGGAAGTCCGGATGGGCCTCGAAGTGCTCGAGCAGCGGCCGCTGGAAGGCGCTGAGGCGGAAGAAGTAGTTCTCCTCCTTCACCCACTCGACGGGGCGGCCGTGCACCGGGCAGTTGCCCTCGACCAGCTGCTTCTCGGTGTAGAACTGCTCGCAGGAGGGGCAGAACCAGGCCTCGTAGGGCCCCCTGTAGATGTGGCCGCCGTCGTACATCGCCTGCATGAAGCGGTCGGTGCTGCGCCGGTTGGCCTCGCTGCTGGTGCGCACGTAGGCGGTGTACTCGACATCGAGCGCGGCGAAGGCCTGCTGGAAGATCTCCGCCTGCTGGCGCGAGAACTCCTCCGGAGCCATGCCCCGTTCCTGCGCGGCCCGCTCCACCGACTGGCTGTGCTCGTCGCTGCCCACGGTGAAGCGGGTGTCGCGGCCACGCAGCGCGTGGTGGCGGCGCACCACGTCGCCGCCGATCTTCTCGTAGGCGTGGCCCAGGTGGGGGTTGCCGTTGACGTAGTCGATGGCGGCGGTGAGGTAGAAGCGGGACGGGGACGTCATGCTGCGTGGGTTCCCAAATCGGAGCCGCCCACCAGCACGGTGCACTCGCCGCGTGGGGGGGTGGCGGTGAAGAGCGCCGCCAGCTGCTCGGCGGTGCCGGTGTGCAGGGTCTCGTGGCGCTTGGTGAGCTCGCGGGCCACGACCACCTCGCGGTTCCCCAGCAGCGGGGCGAGGGTGGCCAGGGTCCGGGCGAGGCGGAAGGGGGACTCGAGGAAGGCCAGGGTACGCCCACCGTCGAGAGCGGCGCCGACCGTCCGGGTCAGCTTCCCCGGGGTCCGCGGCAGGAACCCGAGGAAGACGAAGCCGCCGCCCCCCAGCCCGCTGGCGGAGATCGCCGCGGTCACCGCCGACGGCCCGGGCACGGGGACCACGGCGTGCCCGGCCGCGCGGGCGGCGCGCACCAGCAGCGACCCCGGGTCGCTGATCGCAGGGGTGCCCCCGTCGGTGACCAGGGCGAGGTTCTCGCCGCCGTCGAGCCGGGCCACCAGGGAGGGCACGCGGCGCTGCTCGTCGAAGGCCGGCAGGGACAGCACCCGCTTCTCGGCGATGCCGTGGGCGGTGAGCAGGGCGCGGGTGCGGCGGCTGTCCTCGGCGACCACGACGTCGCACTCGCGCAGGGTGCGCAGCGCACGCAGGGTGATGTCCTCCAGGTTGCCGATCGGCGTCGCCACCACCGACAGGGTGCTCACCGTCCCCAGTCCCTGGGGTAGCGGAAGTCACGGTCGATGGTGCGGGCGCTGAGCTTCGCGATCAGCGGCAGGCGGCGCTTGTACTGGTTGTCGCGCAGCCGCCGGCCGACGAGGTCGATGAACTCGTCGTCGAAGCCGAGCGCGCGCAGCTCGTCCCGGGTCCGGCGCTCGTCGACCATGTGGTAGAGGAGCATGTCGACCACCGCGTACTGGAAGCCCAGCTCCTGCTCGTCCGACTGGCCCTCCCAGAGATCGGCGCTGGGCGGCTTCTCGACCACGCGCCGGGGGAGCCCCAGCGCCCGCGCCATCGCGAACACCTGGGTCTTGTAGAGGTCGCCGAGGGGGTTGAGGGCGTGCGCCATGTCACCGTGGATGGTGCCGTAGCCGAGCAGCAGCTCGGTCTTGTTCGAGGTGCCGATCACCAGCGCGCGGTGGGCCCAGGACAGGTCGTAGAGGACGCTCATGCGCTCGCGTGCCATCTTGTTGCCGCGGCGGCCCCGGTCGGCCTCGGGGAAGCGGTCGAAGTAGGCGTCGACCTGGGGCGAGATGTCGACCAGCAGCGGGTCCATGAGGCCCAGCTGGGAGGCGACGGTGCGGGCGTCGGCCTCCGACTCCGGGCTGCTGGAGCGGTACGGCATGATCACCGGCACCACCCGCTCGGGCCCCAGGGCGCGGGCCGCGAGCGCCGCCACCAGCGCGGAGTCGATGCCCCCGCTGAGCCCGAGCACGACCCGGTCGAACCCGACCTTGCCGACCTCGTCACGGATGAAACCGAGGAGGATCTCGGTGACGACGGCGGTGTCAATCGAGAGTGCGTCGGCGGCGGAGACGGTCTGACTCATTGTCGATGAGATCGTGGCGCTCGTCGCGCAGCAGCGGGTAGGAGATGCGCACCCGGCGGAGGGTGCCGAGGTCGAGACGATGCCACATCAGCGTCTCCTCGGAGCCGAGGGGATCGGCCAGCGGCGCCCCCTGGGGGCCGACCACCCGGGAGCCGCCCCAGAAGCCGACCCCGTCCTCGAAGCCCACCCGGTTGCAGTACACCAGGTAGGAGGTGAAGAGCTGTGCATAGGTCCGGGTCATGCTGTCGTAGCTGAGGGCGGTGCCCAGCGCCGCTCCCTGGACGATGCCGCGGCCGGGCGACGACGAGGGGCAGAGGAACATGTCGACCCCCTGGCGCGCGAGCAGCGCGGGGGCGCTGGGGTGCCACATGTCCTCGCAGATCAGCGCTCCCGCCCGCCAGGGGCGGCGCGGCAGGGCGGCGCTCAGCGGCGCCTCGAAGGCGCGCAGCCGGTCGCCGGCGGCGAGGTAGCGGTGCTCGTCGAAGAGCCCGTAGGTGGGCAGGTAGCACTTGCGGTGGACGTGCAGCGCCCGCCCGCCGCTCAGGTAGACGGCGGCGTTGTGGAAGCGCGCGTCCTCGCTCTCGAGCACCAGGCCCACCAGGGCGTCGATGCCCGTGCAGGCGGCGGCGAGCGCGACCAGCTCCGGGGCGTCGCCGCGCAGCGCCACGTCCGGGACCAGGTCCTTGAGGAAGTAGCCGGTGAGCGACAGCTCCGGGAAGACCACGAGGTGGCCGCCGCCGCGCCGGGCGTCGTCGATGATCGCCAGGTGCCGCTCGAGGTTCGCGGCCACGTCACCGAGCCTCGGGGCGATCTGGGCGAGGACCACGACGACGTCGCCCTGCTGTGCCTCCACCATCTCCCGAGAGGCCTGGGGAGCGTCGGCGGGCACGCCGCGCCGGGGCGAGAGGTTGTCGTCCGCCCTGCCCGCCATCTGGATGACGAACTCGGGGGAGTCGCCGCCGTCGGAGCCGCTCGAATCGGTCATCTCTTCAGGGGGGGTGTCCCCCCCCTCGCTGCGGCGGCAGAGCCGCCTTCGCTCACCCCGCCCCGACTGACGAGCGAGCTCATGCGGCGTCGTCCCGGCCCGACGGCACCGCCTCCTCGAGCACGCCCGGGGCGCGCGCCGCGTCGGGCACCCGGCCCGAGGTCACGAAGTCCTCGACGATCATCGGCACGCCGGCGGCGGGCTCGCGGACGACCAGCGCCTCGGGAAGGGCGCGCAGGAAGGTGGGGCCGTAGTCGCGGGTGTGGAGGCGCGGGTCGCAGAGCACCACCGCGCCGCGGTCGGCGGTGCGCCGGATCAGCCGTCCGAAGCCCTGGCGCAGCCGCAGCACCGCGGTGGGCAGCGCCAGCTCGGCGAAGGGGTCGCGGAGCAGCGCGCCGCGGGCCGCCACCAGCGGGTCGGACGGCACCGGGAAGGGCAGCTTGGCGATGATCACGCAGCTGAGCGCGTCGCCGGGGATGTCGATGCCCTCCCAGAACGAGGTGGTGCCCAGCAGCACGCTCCGCGTGTTCCTGACGAAGCTGGAGAGAACCTGACGGCGGGTGCCGTCGAGCCCCTGGCCGAGCACGGCGATCCCCTGGGCCTCCATGCGGGTGGTGAGCAGCGCGTGCACGCTGCGGAGCGGCGCGTAGCCGGTGAAGAGCACCAGGGTGCGGCCGCCCAGCCGCGTGGCCACCCCGGCGGTGAGGTCGGCGAGGGCGACGGCGTGGGCGGGGTCGTCGTGCGGCGGGACGTCGGTGGTGAGCACGCAGAGCGCCTGGGAGAGGAAGTCGAAGGGCGAGGGCAGCACCAGCGCGTCCGCCCCCTCCCCCACCCCGGTGCGGGCGCGGACGAAGTCGACCGAGCCGCCCACCGACAGAGTCGCCGAGGTGAGGATGGTGGCGTCGGCGCGGTCGAAGACGCCGCCGGCGAGGCGGTCGCCCACCGCCAGCGGCGCCTCGTGGAGCTCGGCCTGCTCGGCGCGGAGCTCCAGCCAGCGGACGCTCTCCGGAGACGGGGTGCAGAGCACCCGGTCGACCACCGCGGCCGCCTCCTCGACGGTGGCCGCGGCGAGCTCGAGCTCGTCGTCGGCGCGCTCCGGCTGGGGGAGCAGCTCGGACTGCAGCGAGCCGCCGCCCTGGGCGGCGCGGAGCGCGGCGGCCGCGTCGCGCAGCCGGGCGCGGGCGTGGAGCGCGGAGCGCTCGAGGGGGCCGAAGCCGGCGCCGCCGCACACCGCCTCGGTGAGGCCGAGGCTGGCGTTGCCGGGGTGCTCGATGCCCAGGGTGCCGATCACGAATCCCTTGACGTCGCCGAAGAGCCGATGGACGGCGTCGCGGGCGCGGGCGAGCGCCAGCGGAAGCTCGCCCTCGCCGTCCTGCCGGAGGCGGTCGAGCACGGCGAGCACGCCGGCGGCGCGCAGCTCGTGGCCGAGCTGGCGGGTGGCGGCCTCCTCCAGCCGGTGCGCCTCGTCGACCACCAGCGCGGAGTAGGGGGTCAGCACCGTGCCCTGGCGCTCGGCGTCCGCGAGCAGCAGGGCGTGGTTGGTGATCACCAGGTCGGCGCCGGCCGCGGCGCGCCGCGCCGCCACCATGAAGCAGCGCCCGTCGCGCCAGTTGGCGCAGGCCGCTCCCAGGCAGTCGCCGGTCTCCGACTGCACCCGCTCCCAGAGCGCCTCCTCGGAGCCGGCGAGGCGCAGCTCGGCGCGGTCGCCGGTCTCGGTCTGGGCCAGCCAGCAGAGCAGCTTCAGCTTGAAGCGCAGCGTCTCCAGGCCGAGGCCGTGGGCGCCGTGGTCGGGGGTGGCGAGGAAGCGCTCCCACCGCCGCAGCGAGAGGTAGTGCTGGCGGCCCTTCAGCACGGCGTGCTCGACCGGGGCGCCGAGCAGCGCGGAGACGGTGGGGAGCTCCCGGTCGGCGAGCTGCTCCTGCAGGGTGATGGTGTGGGTCGCGACCACCGCCCGCCGGCCCGTGTTCCGCGCCCAGAGGGCGAGCGGCACCAGGTAGGCGAGCGACTTCCCCGTGCCGGTGCCCGCCTCCACCAGCAGCCGCCCCGAGCGCTCCAGGGTCTGGGCCACGGCCCGGGCCATCTGCAGCTGCGACTCGCGGTACTCGTACCCCTCCCCCGCGGCGAGCGGACCGGAGGGCCCGAGCAGCTCCGCCGCCTCCTCGCCGAGCGGCCGGCCGGCCCCGCGAAGGGGCGCCGCGGCCACCGCGGGGATGGCAGGACGGCCGCGGCCGCGACTGCGCCCGGAGCCCACCCTCCAGCCCCGTCCCGCCGCGCCGCCGCCCTCGACCACCTCCACGAGGAAGTCGCGGAGCGGGCCGCGGACCGGGGTCACCAGCTCCCGCATCGTCGCCAGCAGCCCCTCGGGCAGCGACTCGGCGACCTCGACGAGGTGGGTGAAGAGCAGCCGGGTGGCCTCGGCGTCGCTGTCGGCGCGGTGGGGACGGAGGTGCTCGATGTCCAGCGCCCGGCTGAGCAGCGGCAGGCTGTGGCTGGCGGCGAGCGGCAGCAGGATGCGCGCCAGCTCGAGGGTGTCCAGCACCGTGCGGCCGGCGAAGGCGTCCGGCACCAGCGCCGCGCAGAAGGCGAGGTCGAAGGCGGCGCCATGGGCCACCAGCCGGGCTCCGTCGCAGAAGTCGGCGAGCTGGGCTGCCCCCTCGATCCCCGAGGGCGCGCCGCTGACGTCGGCGTCGCAGAGCCCGGTCAGCCGCTGCACCGCGAGGGGGACCGGGACGCCGGGGTCGACGATCACGTCGAGGCGGTCGACCACGCGCAGGTCGCGGCCGAAGCGCACCGCCGCGATCTCGATGATCCGGTCGCTCCTGGGGGAGAGACCGGTGGTCTCGAGGTCGAAGGCGACGAAGTCAGCTGCGGGCACGGTGGCGATTGTACGTTCGGGTCCGGATCGAGCTCGGGGGATAGACTCGACGGCCTCGTGTCGAGCACCCTCCATCCCTCGCAGCCCCTCCCGGTGACACCATCGGGAACCGAGGGCGTGGTGGTGCTCCGCTTCGCCTCCACCGCCGCCGAGCGCGGCGTCCTCGAGGAGTGGCTGGGACGCGAGCGGTCCCGGCTCGGCGACCGGGTCGCGGTGCTCGACGCCGACGACGCCGCCCTGGGGGCGCGGCTGCGCGAGCCCGGCGACCCGCAGGTGGTGCCGGTGCGGGTGACCTGGCTGCCCCGCCGGCGCGCCGCCGGCGACCGCGCCGCCGGCGTCGCCGGCCTGCTCGAGCAGACCGGCATCCTCCGCCGCGACCCCGGCCGGTGCCGGGTCGTCGCCGGCGACCCGGCCACGGTCAGCGCGCTGCGCACCCGCTTCGAGGAGAGCACCGGCGGCGGCGGCGAGTTCGCCGGCTTCGTGCGCCGCCAGGCGGTGCTCGCCCTGGAGCGCGCCGAGCGGCGGCTGGTCGGCGACCGCTACAAGGTGGCACGGCTGGTCGGCGACGAGATCACCGCCAGCGCCCGCTTCCGCGAGCGGGTCGCCCGCCTCGCCGCGACCATCGACCGTCCCGAGGGCGAGGTGCTCGCCGAGACCGCCGGGTACCTCGACGAGATGGCGGCGAGCTCGAGCCGGCTGGCCATCGACACCTGGGAGCAGCTGGTCAAGGTCGCGCTACGCGGCCACTCCATCGACGTCGACACCGCCCGGCTCGAGGAGCTGCGCGAGCTCGGCCGCCGCCGGGCGCTGGTCTTCCTCCCCAGCCACCGCTCCTACGTCGACCCGCTGGTGCTGCGCACCGCGCTCCACGAGCACGGATTCGCCCCCAACCACGTGCTCGGCGGGGTCAACGTCGCGTTCTGGCCGGTCGGCCCGCTGGCGCGCCGCAGCGGCTACGTGTTCATCCGCCGCAGCGTCAGGGACAACCCCGTCTACAAGCTCACGCTGCGCGAGTACGTCGGCTACCTGGTCCGCAAGCGCTTCAACCTGGAGTGGTACCTGGAGGGCGGCCGCAGCCGCACCGGCAAGCTCCGGCCGCCGCGCCTGGGACTGCTCGCCTACCTGGTCGAGGCGGTGATGGAGGGCGCCGCCGACGACGTGCTGCTGGTGCCCACCTCGATCGTGTACGAGCACCTTCCCGAGGTCGGCGCCATGGCCGCCGAGGGCACCGGAGGGGCCAAGCAGCTCGAGGGGCTCGGCTGGTTGCTCCGCTACCTGCGCCAGCAGTCGAGCAGCCGCAGCGTGGTCCACCTCCGCTTCGGCGAGCCGCTCTCGCTGCGCGAGGGGATGAGCTCGAGCAGCAACGGCAGCCACGGCGGTCACGCCGTCGAGAAGCTCGCCTTCGAGGTGCTCCACCGCATCAACCGGGCCACCCCGGTGACCGCCCCCTCGCTGGTCACCCTCGCCCTGCTCGGCGCCGAGGACCGGGCGCTCACCCTCGACGAGGTCTGCGCCAGCCTGGTGCCGCTCTGCGGCTACGTCGATCGCCGCGGCCTGCCCACCACCGAGGGGGCGACGGCCACCGAGCCCCGGGCGGTGCGGCGCGCGCTCGAGGCGCTGCAGCGCCAGGGGCTCGCCGACCGCTTCGCCGAGGGCGTCGAGCCGGTGTGGCGGGTGGCCCCCTCCCGCCACCTCGAGGCCGCCTTCTACCGCAACGGCATCGCCCACTTCTTCGTCAACCGCGCGCTGGTGGAGCTGATCGTGGTGCGGGCGAGCGAGGAGCGCCTGGACGACCCGGTCCTCGGCGCGTGGGAGGAGGCGCTGCGGCTGCGCGACCTGCTGAAGTTCGAGTTCTTCTTCGCCGGCAAGGCGGCCTTCGCCCAGGAGCTGCGCGACGAGCTCGCCGTCTTCGACCCCGCGTGGGAGCAGCGCGCCGGCGACCCCGAGGCGATCCTGGAGCGGCTCACCGGCTCCCACCTCTACCTCGCCCACCGCATCGTGCGCCCCTACGTCGAGGCGTACCTGGTGGTGGCGGAGCGGCTCGCCGCCCGCGACCCCCGCGCTCCGATCGAGGAGCGGGCGTTCCTCCGGGAGTGTCTCGGCGCCGCCCGCCAGCGGCGCATGCAGCAGCGGCTGCACAGCCCGGAGGCGATCTCCACCGAGCTCTTCCGCACCGGCCTCGCCCTCGCCGCCAACCGCGACCTCGTCGACCCCGGCCGCGAGACGGTCGCCGAGGGCCGCCGTGCCCTCGCCGCCGAGCTCGCCACCGTGGCGCGCCGGCTGGAGACGCTCCGCGACCTCGCGCTGCGGCCGAGGACGGGATGAGCCCGCTCGCCGGGGGGGGCGGTGCGAGCGCAGGCGGCTCCGCCGCCGGGGCGAGGGGGGAGACACCCCCGCTGTGGACATGAGCGGGCTGCAGGCGCGCATCGCCGAGGTCGAGAGGGGGCCGGCGGGGCCCGCCGTCGGCGCCTTCTTCGACTTCGACGGCACCCTGATCGCCGGCTACTCCGCGACCGTCTTCTACCTCGACCGGCTGCTCAAGCGGCAGGTGAGTCCCCGGGAG
>JAQBPH010000675.1:0-6606 GCA_028287625.1 Chloroflexota bacterium
TCGCCCGAGCCCGTCGACATCCTGGAGACCGGCGCCATCCTCGCCCTCATCGACGCCGGCTACGCGGTGGTGGCCGCCGGCGGCGGCGGTGTCGCCGTGGTCTCCACCCCGGACGGCTACCGCGGCATCGACGCGGTCATCGACAAGGACTACGCCGCCCAGCGCCTGGCCGCCTCGCTCCTGGCGGAGGCGCTGGTGCTGGTCACCGGGGTGGAGACGGTGATGCTCGACTTCGGCACCCCGGGGCAGCGCTCCGTCGAGGAGATGACCGTCGAGGAGGCCGAGCGCCACCTCGCCGACGGCCAGTTCCCTCCTGGCAGCATGGGGCCCAAGGTGCGTGCCGCCACCCGCTTCCTGCGCGCCGGCGGGCGGGTGGCGGTGATCACGACCCCGGAGCTCGTGTACCCCTCGCTCGAGGGGCGGGCCTCGCTGCTCGAGGGCACCGGCGGGACCCGCATCGTCCGCGACGCCCGGGCGCAGAGCGGCGGCACCGCCGGCACCTCCGCGCTGGTGGGGTCGTGACCGCGGCGCGCTGCACCCTGCTGCGCGACACCTTCGTCGACTCGGTGCTGCTGATGAGCGCCACCCGCGCCATGGTCGAGGTCGACGGGGTGGAGTGGGCGACCGCGGTGATGGCCACCCCCGCGAACGTCGGCGCGCTCCGCGACGAGGGGGTGGCGGAGGCCGACCTCGCGGGCGCCTCGTCGAACGACCTGGCCCTGGCGGCGCGGGCGGGGTCGGAGGAGGCGGCCAACGCGGGGCTGGCCCGCGGCCGCGACGCGCTCGTCGCCGAGCGTCCCTCCCGGCCGGAGGGCGGCGGGCGGCCCGCGGCGCGCAGCATCGAGGAGGCGGTCGCCGCCAGCCCCGAGGTCAACGTCGCGATCGTCTCGGTCAGCGGCGAGTACGCCGCCCTCTCCGCCCACCACGCCCTCACCGCGGGCCTGCACGTGCTGCTCTTCAGCGACCACGTCAGCGTCGAGGAGGAGGTCGAGCTCAAGGACCGGGCGGCGCGGCTCGGCCGGCTGGTGATGGGGCCGGGCGCGGGGACGGCGATCCTCGGCGGCACCGGGCTGGGGTTCGCCAACGTCGTGGGGCCCGGGCGGGTGGGGGTCGTCGCCGCCGCGGGCACCGGCGCCCAGGAGGTGTCGTCGCTGCTCGACCGCTGGGGCGCCGGGGTGTCACAGGTCATCGGCATCGGTGGCCGCGACCTCTCCGAGGCGGTCGGCGGCCGCATGGCACGGGTGGCGATCGAGGCCCTCGAGGCCGACCCGGGGACCGACGCGATCCTCCTGGTCTCGAAGCCGCCGGCCGAGTCGGTGGCCCGCGCGCTGCTGGGGACGCCCCGGGCCAAGCCGCTGGTCGCCTCGGTGCTCGGGGTGGCGCCCGACCTGGAGGTGGCCCCGGGGGTGTTGCTCGCCGGCACCCTGGAGCAGGGGGTGATCGCCATCCTGGGGGTGCTCGGCCTGCCCGCGCCCGACCCCGGTCGCGGCCTCGCCGAGCATGTCGCCGCCGCCTGCCGGCGGCTCCCGGCCGGCCGCACCGCGGTCCGCGGCCTGTTCTCGGGCGGCACCCTCTGCTACGAGGCGCAGCTGATCCTCGCGCCGCACGTGGGCCGGGTGTACTCGAACGCCCCGGTCGGCAGGCGGGACGGGCTGCCCGCGCCGGAGGGAGCCCACATCTGCCTGGACCTCGGCGAGGAGGAGTACACGCAGGGACGCCCCCACCCGATGATCGATCCCGACGCGCGGCTCGAGCTGATCCGCAGGGAGGGCGCCGACCCGGCAACGGCCGTGGTGCTCCTCGACGTGGTGCTCGGTCACGGCTCGCACGCCGACCCCGCCGGGATCGTGGCACCGGTGTGCGCCGAGATCATGGCGGCGCCGGACGGGCCCCGGGTGGTGGCGTACGTGCTCGGGACCCGGGACGACCCGCAGGGCTACGGCCGGCAGCGCCGGACGCTGGAGGAGGCGGGATGCATCGTCACCCCCACCGCCGCCCGGGCTGCGCTCGCCGCCGCCGCCATCGCCGTGCGCCGGCCGGAGCTGGTCGAGCCGGCCTGAGCCTCAGCGTCCCCCGGAGCCGGCCCGGTCCTCGGCGTCACGCTCGTCGCCGGCGAAGGCGGCGAGGTAGCTGACCGACAGGCCGCCGAGGATCAGCGCGCCGAAGAGGCCGATGGGGAACCACTGCTCGACCCCGAGCCCGCCGCTGTGGGCGAACCAGGCGAGCATCACGAAGGCGCCGACGGCGCTGGCCAGCGGTCCCAGCCACACCAGGCCGCTGCGACCGGGCCGGTCGGCGCCGATCCGCCGCTCCCAGCCCTGGAGGAACGCCACCGCGCGCTCCGCCGGAGAGCCGCGGTGTCCCACCGCACGGTTCGCGACTGTCATGCTCCCAGCGTGCGGCAGCGGCGGCGGCGGCGCCAGGGACCTCGGTCGGCATCGGCATGCGACCTTGGTCGCAGGCGGTCCGGAGCTCAGGCGCCGCCGGGTGCCTCCAGCGCCCCCGCCCCCGAGCGCACCGCGACCAGCGCCGCCTGGGTCCGGCTCTGGACCCCGAGCTTGTCGAGCACCCGGGTGACGTGCGCCTTGACCGTCTTCTCGGTGATCCCCAGCCGCGCGCCGATCTCCCGGTTCGCCAGGCCCTCCGCCACCAGCCCGAGCACGTCCCGCTCGCGACGGGTCAGCGGCTCCGCCTGCCGCCGCGGGCGGATCGCCGCCGCCAGCCGGCGCGCCGCCTCCGGTGAGAGCTCGACCCTCCCCTCGGCGGCGGCGTGCACCGCGGTCACCAGCGCGTCGCCCCGGGCGTCCTTCAGCAGGTACCCGGTGGCGCCCGCGCCGATGGCGCCGACCACCGCCTCGCCGTCGACGACGGTGGTGAGAACCACCACCTCGACCCGCGGGAAGCGCTCCCTGATGCGGCGCGTGGCCTCGACGCCGTCGAGCCGCGGCATGAGCAGGTCCATGAGCACCACGTCGGGGCGCAGCGCGTCCACCACCGCGAGAGCGTCCTCGCCGTCGGCCGCCTCACCGACCACGCTGATGCCGTCCTGCTGGTCGAGGAAGAGCCGCAGCCCCTGCCGGACCACCCAGTGGTCGTCGACGACCACGACCCGGATCATGTCGGCATGATGGCAGGAGCGTCCGACGACTACCGCAGGCTCACCGCGCTGCTCGCCGACTGCGGCACCACCCTGGCACGCGGCGGGGCGATGTCGGAGGTGCTGCAGCGGTGCGCAGCCGCGGTGGTCGACCGCCTCGACGCCGCCTTCGCCCGGATCTGGGTGCTCGAGCCCGACGCCGAGACGCTGGTGCTGCGCGCCAGCGCCGGGCTCTACACCCACCTCGACGGCCCCCACGGCAGGGTCCGCGTCGGCGAGCTGAAGATCGGGAGCATCGCCGCGGAGGGCCGGCCGGTGATGACCAACGACGTCGTCCACGACCCCCGCGTCGACGATCCCGAGTGGGCACGGGCCACCGGCATCGTCGCCTTCGCGGGCCACCCGCTGGTGGTCGACGGCCGGACCGTCGGGGTGATGGCGCTCTTCTCCTGCTCGCCGCTGGGCACAGCGGTGATCGACCACCTCGGGTCGGTGGCCGACGCCGTCGCCCAGTTCGTGGCCCGCAGCCGCGCCGTCGAGGAGGAGCGTGAGCGGCTGGCCCGCGAGCTCCACGACTCGGTGAGCCAGGCCATCTACGGGGTCGCGCTCGGCGCCCGCTCGACCCTGGCGATGCTGCGGCGGGGAGGCGACGGCGACGGGGCCGTGGCCGCGCTGGAGGAGGTGGTGGCGATGGCCGACACCGCGCTCAGCGAGATGCGCGAGCTGCTCGTCGAGCTGCATCCCGGCACGCTGTTCGACGAGGGGCTCTGCGGCGCGCTGCAGCGGGTCGCCGCGGCGATGGGCTCGCGCCACCGCGGCGTCGACGTCGAGTGCCCGCCCTTCGCCGAGCCCGAGCTGTCGAGGGCCGCCAGGGAGGCGCTGTACCGCATCGCCCAGGAGGCGCTGCGCAACGCCGTGCGCCACGCCCGGCCGGGGCGGATCACGGTGCGGCTGCTGGAGGCGCCGGACACGCTGACCCTCGAGGTGGCGGACGACGGCGACGGCTTCGACCCCGCCGCCGTCCCGCCGGGACACCTCGGGCTGGTCTCGATGCGCGAACGCGCGGCGCGGGCCGGCGGCCGGCTGCAGATCCGCAGCACGCCGGGGCGGGGAACCACGGTGCGGGCGTCGCTGCCCCGGGTCAGCCCATAGGTCCGCTCAGGGCAGCAGCGGGGCGAAGCTGTCCGGCAGCCGGGCAGTGACGTCCGCCCACTCCCCGTCGGTCAGGGCGAGGCGCAGGGCGGCGAACACCGTGCGCGCCCGCGGCCCGGCGGCGTCGAGCGGGATGTCGGCGCGATGGGCCACGTGCTCGAGGAACTCGTCGCGGCTCATGGGGACGTCGGTCGGCGCCGAGCCCTTCAGCGCCGGACGCATCACCGCCCGGACCTCGCGGGGCATCTGCGACGCGACGTCGTGCGCCTCCTCGAAGGAGAGGCGCTGGGCCAGGACGGAGAAGACCGCATCGGTGACGCGGAATGCCTCCTCGCGGCCGAGGCCGGCGTCCGCCTCGACCCGCTCGACCAGCTCGTGATATCGCATGGCAACCTCACACTACCCGAAGTGCACCGGGTTCGGATGCTGACCACATCGTCAGGCGGACGGGCCGAGTCTCGCGGTACGGCTTCGCATACTGGAGTCGCCGGCGCACCCGTCGCCGGCCGCCGCCGGCAACCACGGCGGCGTCAGCAACGAGCCCGGAGGTGCATGATGGCAACCGGTGAGACCGGCTTCTCCGACGTCGCATTCGACCTGATCTCCGTGCAGTATCACGCCCTCAAGGCCGGCCACGACTACGGCCAGTACGTGCGCGACGCCGAGAACGCGAAGCTCGACGACGTCGCCGCCTTCTTCCGCGAGGTGATGGCGCAGGACTCCGAGCGCGCCGCGCGCTGCCACCGCTTCCTGGCAGAGCTGTCCGGAACTCCCCTGGCCGGTCCGGCGATGCGCTGAGCCGGCTCAGCGCCGGTTGAAGGCCTCCTCGCTCACCGCGTTGGGGCCGTCGTACTCGCGATCGGGAAGCGACTCGAGCACCCCGACGACGGAGTCGTCGGCGCCCCTCCGCTGTGCGTGCTCGACCAGCTCCTGCTTGCCGGTCGGGTAGTCGACACCGCTCAGTGCCTTCTGCAGATCCACGGGGGACACGTCCGCCATGACCGTCTCCTACAGCTCGGCGTGCTCGCGACGCCGTCGCCGTCGGGTCTGCCCGCCCGGGATCGGCGCTGAAACCCGGTGGAACCCGGTTCACACGGAGCGGCCGGCCCCACCCCGGCCGGCCGCCCCGGCAGGCCCCGTTCTACGCGACCTCGCGGGGTGCGGTCGCCTGCGCGTCCGGGGGGCCGAGGCGCGAGCTGACCACCCGGTGGCCGATCAGCGCACCGAGCGGACCGCCGGTCACCACGACGATGGCGGGGAACCACCATCCCCAGAAGCGCGACGCCGCGCCCCGGACGGCCAGGTACAGCTCGATGATGAAGCCCACTCCGTGGACCGGGCCGAGGGAGCGCGCGAGCTGATGATGGCCGGTGAGGGCTCCGCCCGCGAGCGGGACCAGGAGCACGAAGTCGACGAGGGCCACGATGGCGACCCAGCGGAGCTGCCGGCGCACGGCAGCCGGTGCGATCGGTGCAGAGGACATCGGGCCGACATGGTAGCCAGGCGGCCCGGGAGCCCGTCGTCCGGGCCGGTCAGGCTCCGGCGCGGAGGCGGGCGGCGAAGCGCTGCCGCAGCTTGGCGAGCTTCGGGTTGATGACCGCCTGACAGTAGCCCTGATCCGGGTTCCGCGCGTAGTAGTCCTGGTGGTACTCCTCGGCGGGGTGGAACACCTCGAGGGGGACGATCTCCGTGACCACCGGCCGCGGCCACAGCGACTGCACCGCGTCGCGCGACGCCTCGGCCGCGACCCGCTGCGCGTCGTCGTGGGTGAGGATGATCGAGCGGTACTGGGTGCCGACGTCATGGCCCTGCTGGTTCGGGGTGGTGGGGTCGTGGATCGCCCAGAGGACGTCGAGGATGTCGGGGTAGGAGATGACGTCGGGGTCGAACTCGACCTGCACCACCTCGGCGTGCCCGGTCCGGCCCGAGCACACCCGCTGATAGGTGGGGTTGGGATCCTGCCCGCCGGCGTAGCCAGAGACCACCCCGGTCACGCCCTCGACGCGCCGGTACGCGGCGTCGAGACACCAGAAGCACCCGCCGCCGAGGGTGGCGACCTCACGTCTCGCTGTCATGAGCCCACCCTATCAGCGCGGGCGGCGATCAGGAACTCGCCCTCCGTCGGGATGCCCGCCGGTTCTGCCGCCGGTGGGGACGCCCGGCTGTTCTGCCCCCGGTGGAGATGCCCGGCAGTTCTGCCGCCGGTTGAGATTCGCGGGGGGCCGCTCTGCCGCCGGTTCTTACCGGGGGGAGGCTCCGCCTCCCCCCGTCTAGCGCAAGACATCGTGCGCTGGCGCGCCCGATGCCGGCGCTGCCCCCCTCCACGCCGGCACTCGCCGGCGACGCGCGCTTCGCGC
>JAQBPH010000004.1:0-2866 GCA_028287625.1 Chloroflexota bacterium
GAGGCCAGGGTCGAGACCTCCGACGCCTGGATCATGGAGCGCACCGGGATCCGCGAGCGGCGGCGCACCGGCTCGGGGGAGACCGCCTCCTCGATGGGCGCCGAGGCGGCACGGGCCGCGCTGGAGCGCGCCGGAGACCCGCAGATCGACGCCGTCCTGGTGGCCACCGCCAGCCCGGACACACTCTTCCCCTCGACCGCGTGCCTGGTGCAGCGCCGCCTCGACCTCGGCGGCATCCCCGCATTCGACCTCGGCGCCGCCTGCAGCGGCTTCATCTACGGCCTGGTCGTGGCCGAGTCGCTGATCCGCTCCGAGCGCGCCGGCACCGTGCTGGTCATCGGCAGCGAGGCGATGACCAGCCTGGTCGACTACGGCGACCGCTCCACCTGCGTGCTCTTCGGCGACGGCGCCGGCGCCGCGGTGCTGGGGGCGGCCGACGGCGGCGGCATCTGCGCCGCCCGCTGGGGCGCCGACGGCGGCTCCGCCGACCTCATCTACTACGGCACCCCGGCCGAGCACCCCGCCGCCGAGCCGGGGGTCCGCATGGCCGGCAAGGGCACCTTCCGGCTCGCGGTGGAGCGCCTCACCGAGATGGGCCAGAGCCTGTGCGCCGACGCCGGGTGGAGCGTCGACGACATCCATCACGTCATCCCCCACCAGGCCAACCTGCGCATCGTCGAGGCCACGGCGAAGCGGCTGGGGGTGGGCATGGACCGGGTGTTCTTCAACGGCGACCGCTTCGGCAACACCTCGAGCGCCTCGATCCCGCTGGCGCTCGCCGACGCCGACCGCATGGGCCGGCTCCATCGCGGCGACCGCATCGTCTCGGTGGCCTTCGGCTCGGGGGCGACCTGGGGCGGCGTCGCCCTGGAATGGTCCCTCGAGCCTCCGCCGCGGTGAGCCTCCGGAGCGGCGCCCCGCTCCGTGGCCCGGGTCCGCGGCTGCGCCCGCTGGCACCGCCCGGCACCGTGGCCTGCCCCGCCTGCCTGCGCCGCGTGGTCGCCGCCCGGTGGGAGGAGATGCTCGGCGTCTGTCCCGCCTGCGGCCACCACGCCCGCGTCCCCGCCACCACCCGCGCCGCCCAGCTCGCCGACCCGGGCAGCCTCGAGACGCTCCACCACGCCGTCGACGACCGCGACCCGCTGGGCTTCGACGACGGCGCCCCCTACCCGGCGCGGATCCGCGCCGCCCGTGCCGACAGCGGCGCCGAGGAGGCGGTGGTCACCGCCCGGGCGGCGGTCGATGGCGTGCCCGCGATGCTGGTGTGCATGGAGTTCCGCTTCCTCGGCGGGTCGCTGGGCTCGGTGGCCGGCGAGCTCTTCGCCCGCGCCTGCGAGCTCGCCGTCGCCGAGCGGCGCGCGCTGCTGGCGGTCTGCGTCTCCGGGGGAGCGCGGATGCAGGAGGGGATCGTCTCGCTCGCCCCGATGGCGCGCTGCACCACCGGGACGGCGATGCTCGCCGCCGCCCGGCTCCCCTACGTGAGCGTCCTCGCCGACCCCTGCTTCGGCGGGGTCACCGCCTCCTTCGCCACCCAGGCCGACGTCATCCTCGCCGAGCCGCTCGCGCGGATCGGCTTCGCCGGGGGACGGGTGATCGAGCAGGCGACGCACTCCCGGCTCCCCGAGGGCTTCCAGACCGCCGAGTTCCTGCTCGCGCACGGCATGGTCGACGCGGTGGTGCCGCGCGCCGAGCTCCGCGCCACCGCCGGCCGGGTGCTCCGTGCCCTCAGCGCCGCCCGATGATCGAGGCCACCGAGGCCGCCGCCCGCGAGCGCGAGGCCATGGCCGCCGTCGAGCTCGCCCGCCATCCCGGGCGCCCCCGCACCCTGCACGTGATCGGCCGCATCCTCACCGACTTCACCGAGCTGCGCGGCGACCGGCTCTTCGGCGACGACCGCGCCGTGGTCGGCGGCACCGCCCGGCTGGGGTCGCGCTGGGTGATGGTCATCGGCCAGGAGAAGGGGTCGGACGCGCTCACCCGCGCACTGCACAACTTCGGCATGCCCCACCCCGAGGGCTACCGCAAGGCGCAGCGGCTGATGCGGCTGGCGGAGCGCTTCGAGCTCCCCGTGATCTGCCTCATCGACACCCCCGCGGCGCACGCGGGCATCGGCGCCGAGGAGCGCGGCCAGGCCTGGGCGATCGCCGCGTCGCTCTCGCTCATGCTCGGCCTGCGCGTCCCCGTGGTCAGCGCCGTGCTCAGCGAGGGGGGCAGCGGCGGCGCGCTCGCCCTCGGGGTGGCCGACCGGGTGCTCGCCCTGGAGAACGCGGTCTACACCGTGGCCCCGCCCGAGACCTGCGCCGCCATCCTCTACCGCGACGCCGCCCAGCGAGCCCGGGCGGCGGCGGCGATGCGGCCCGGGGTCGACACCGCCCACGGTCTCGGGCTGGTCGACGAGCTCGTCCCCGAGCCCGAGCCCGGGGCCCACGTCCACCCCGAGCTGGTCATGGCGGCGCTGCGCGGAGCGCTCGTCCGCCACCTCGAGGAGCTCTGCCGGCTCACCCCCGAGGAGCTCCTGGCCGCCCGCGCCCGCCGTCACCGGCTGGCCGACGGCTAGCGGCGAGCGGGTCGGGGCCTCGCTTCACCGGGTGGGGATGCTCGGGTGTTCTGCGGCCGGTGGGGATGCGTGGCTGTCCTGCCGCCGGTCGAGATGCCCGGCTGTTCTGCCGCCGGTCGAGATGCCCGGCTGTTCTGCCGCCGGTGGAGATGCCCGGCTGTTCTGCCGCCGGTCGAGATTCTCGTGGGGCCGCTCTGCCGCCGGTTTTGACTCGGGGGGGACTGCGTCCCCCCCGTCTGGTCGCAAGACATCGTGCGCTGGCGCGCCCGATGCCGGCTCCCGCCCCCCCTCGCCGGCACTCGCCGGCGG
>JAQBPH010000013.1:0-23562 GCA_028287625.1 Chloroflexota bacterium
CCTCGACGCGCTGCGAGGGTCGGCCGGGGCGGCCGTCGACGCGCACCCGGCCGGCATCGATGAGCGCCCGGGCGGCGGTGCGGCTGATCCCGCGCTCGCGCACCATCCAGAGGTCGAGCCGCGGCGCGGGCGCCGCTGGGGCGGGCTGGGCCTCCTCCACCACGGTCACCGGGCGTGCTCGCCCGCGTGGTCGGGACGCCGGCTGAGGGTGATCGCGGTGACGAGGATGCCGACCACGATGGCGGCATCGGCGACGTTGAAGACCGGCCAGCGGTGCAGGTCGACGAAGTCGACGACGTATCCCTGCCGGAAGCGGTCGACGGCGTTGGCGGCGGCGCCGCCGAGCACCGCGCCCAGGGTGACCTGGGTGAGCGCACCGTTGCCGGCGCGGTGGCCGATCACGAGGATGTAGACGCTCACCACCAGCGCGACCACCAGGAAGGCCGCCTGGAAGCCGGGGAAGAGCCCGAACGCGGCGCCGCTGTTGTGGATGTGGTGGATGGTCACCGGCCCGCTCGCCGGCACCTGGTCGCCGTAGGGGACGTCCCGCACCACCAGCCACTTGGTGACGTGATCGAGTGCGAACACGACGATCGCCGAGCCGAGCAGGATGGAGAGCCCGCGCCAGGGAGAGCCCGCGGGGCCTCCCGCGGCGCTCAGCGGGCCACCCCCAACCGGACGCGCTGCCCCGCGACGGTGCCCTCCCACTCGGAGAGCACGCCGTCCCGCCCGCCCGCCCCACCCTCGCCGAGGACGATCCCGCTCGCGAGGGTCTCGCGCTCCAGGTGCACGCGGTGGGCCTCGACCGCGCAGCGCAGCTCGCCGCCGGCGTCCACCAGCAGGGTGATGCGGTCGTCGAGGGCGAGGCCGGCCTGTTTGCGCAGCTCGTTCAGCTTGCGGCTCAGCTCGCGGATCATCCCCTCGCGGCGCAGCTCGTCGGTGAGCTCCGTGTCGAGCACCACGCCCTCGTGGTCGCCCTGGCGCGGGGTGTATCCGACCGCCTTGACGTTGAGCTCGTCCGCGAAGATCGCCTCCAGCTCGGGGTCGAGGGGCTCCCCGCGCACCGTCGCCCCGGCCAGCGGCTGGCGCACCTTGATGCGCGCGGTCTCGCGCCCCGCCAGACCCTCCTCGACGAGGCGTCGCAGCCGGGCCATCTCGGCGATCACGTCGGGGTCGCGCATCACCGACTGGGCCACCGGGTAGTCGGTGAGGTGCACCGAGTCGGCGACGCCCTCGACCGGAGGCTGGTCTCCCGTGAGCCCGTTGAGGTTGCGGTAGATGCGCTCGGCGAGGAAGGGCATGAAGGGCGCGAGCAGCCGCGACAGGGTGTCCAGGACGGTGAAGAGGGTCGCGTAGGCCGAGCGCTTGTCGTCGTCGTCGCTGCCGCTCTTCCAGAAGCGGCGGCGGGAGCGGCGCACGTACCACTTCGAGACGTCCTCGACGAAGCCCTCGATGACCCGCGAGGCGTCGGTGGCGTCGTAGGCGTCGAGGGCGGCGCGGACGCCGTCGACGGTCTGGGCGAGCCGGGCCAGCACCCAGCGGTCGAGCACCGGCCGGCTCGGCACCGGCGGCGCCGGCGCGGCGGGGTCGAAGCCGTCGATCTCCGCGTAGTCGACGAAGAACTTGTAGACGTTCCAGAGGGTGAGGATGAAGCGCCGCACGACCTCATTGACCAGCTCGGGGGCGACCCGGTACTCGGTGCCGGCGCCCACGCTGGCGTAGAAGTACCAGCGGGTGGCGTCGGCCCCGAACTGGTCGAAGAGCTCGGAGGGGTCGATGATGTTGCCGCGCGACTTCGACATCTTCTTGCCACGCTTGTCGACCACGTGGCTGAGGCAGATCACGTTCCGGTACGCCGGCCTGTCGAAGAGCAGGGTGCTCTCTGCGAGCAGCGTGAAGAACCAGCCGCGGGTCTGGTCGATGGCCTCGCAGATGAAGTCGGCGGGGTGGCGCTCCTCGAACCGCTCGACGTTCTCGAACGGGTAGTGCCACTGCGCGAACGGCATGGCCCCGCTGTCGTACCAGCAGTCGATGACGTCGGGACAGCGCCGCATCTCCCCGCCGCAGGCCTCGCAGGCGAGCACGACCTCGTCGATGAAGGGCTTGTGCAGGTCGTCGTCGACGGTCAGCCCGAGCTCGGCGGACGAGCCCACGCAGCGCTGCGCGCCGCAGCCCTCGCAGATCCAGATCGGCAGCGGCGTGCCCCAGTAGCGGCTGCGCGAGACGTTCCAGTCGACCAGGTTCTCGAGCCAGTTGCCCATGCGGCCGTCGCGGATGTGCGGCGGCTGCCAGGCGACGCTGCGGTTGTGCTCGAGCAGCCGCTGCTTCACCGCGGTGGTGCGGATGAACCAGGAGGTGAGCGCGTAGTAGATGAGCGGCGCGTCGCAGCGCCAGCAGAAGGGATACGTGTGCTCGATGGCCTCCGCCCGGTAGAGGCGGCCGGCCTCGCGCAGGTCCTCGATGATGCGGGGGTCGGCGGCCTTGACGAAGAGGCCGCCGTAGCGCTCGTGCTCGGGGAGGAAGCAGCCGTCGAGCCCGATCACGTGCCGGATCGCGACCCCCGCCCTGCGGCAGAGCTCGAGGTCGGCCTCGCCGTAGGCGGCGGCGGTGTGGACCACCCCGGTGCCGTCGTCCATCGACACCAGCTGCGGCGCGGAGAGCACCACGAAGGCGCGGCCCTCGGGGAGCATCTCGGTGACGAGCGGCTCGTAGGTCCGGTCGACGAGGTCGGAGCCGGTGATGTGCTCGACCACCTCGCCCTCGCCACGCAGCACCTCGAGCCGCTTCTCGGCGAGGATCACGTCGCCGTCCTCGGTGCGGACGCGCACGTAGGCCTCGTCCGGGTGCACGGCGAGGGCGACGTTGCCGGGAAGGGTCCACGGCGTCGTCGTCCAGGCGAGCAGCGAGACGTCGCCGTCCTCGCCGGTGAGCTTGAACTTCACGTACACGGACGGGTCGGGAACGTGGTCGCGGTAGCCCTGGCTCAGCTCGTGCGAGCTCAGCGAGGTCTGGCAGCGCGGGCAGTAGGGCACCACCTTGTAGTCCTGCTGCAGCAGTCCCGCGTCCCAGATCCGCCTGAGGCTCCACCACAGCGACTCGATGTAGGTGCTGTCGTAGGTGCGGTACGGGTGCTCCATGTCGAGCCAGAAGCCGAGGCGCTCGGTCATGGCCTCCCAGTCGTCGATGTACTCGCTCACCGACGCCTTGCAGAGGGCGTTGAAGCGGTCGACGCCGTACTCCTCGATCTGCCGCTTGCCGCTGATCCCCAGCTTGCGCTCGATCTCCAGCTCCACCGGCAGGCCGTGGGTGTCCCAGCCCGCCTTGCGGTCGACCTGGAAGCCGGCCATCTGGCGATAGCGGGGGAAGAGGTCCTTGAAGGCTCTGGTCAGCGCGTGATGGATGCCCGGCCGGCCGTTGGCGGTGGGCGGCCCCTCGTAGAAGACGAAGGGCGGCGCCCCCTCGCGGCGCTCGAGGGTGCGCCGGAACACGTCGGCCTCCTTCCAGAAGGAGAGCACCTCGCGCTCTCCCTCGGCGAGGCCGGCACGGGGCGGGACGGGGGTGAATCGTGGCATCGGTGAAGTGCGGTGATCCCGTGGTTCGGCTCGAGCGGGCGACCTCCCGTCAGTGTACGAAGGAGGCGCGGAGGCCAAACGGAGTATGGAGGCTCGGGCTGGCGGTCAGGCTGAGGCCGCCGCCCCGGTGCCGGCGGGCGCGCGCGGCGGCCGCTCGCCGAAGATGGCCCGGCCCAGCCGGACCATCGTGGCCCCCTCCTCGACCGCCACCTCGAAGTCGGCGCTCATCCCCATGCTCAGCTCGGGGAGGGCACCGCCCCAGCCCTGCTCCAGGTCGTCGCGCATCCGGCGCAGCGCGGCGAAGACCGGCCGCGCCTCCTCGGGGTCGGCCACCGGCGGGGCCATGGTCATGAGACCGCGGAGGCGCAGGCCGGCGAGCCCCGCGATCGCGGCCACCGCCTCCTCCAGGCGGCCGGGGAGGAGACCGGTGTGCCCCGGCAGGCCGGTGAGCTCCACCTCGAGCAGCACCTCGAGCTCGCCCAGCTCGGCCGGCCGCCGCACCGCCAGGGTCTCGGCGAGGCGGACGCTGTCGACGGAGTGGACCACCGCGAAGGTCGCCGCGGCCCGCGCCGCCTTGTTGGTCTGCAGGTGCCCGACCATGTGCCAGCGCACCCCGTCCGGCAGCTGCGGCCGCTTCGCCGCCGCCTCCTGCACGCGGTTCTCGCCGAGGTCGGTCACCCCCGCCGCCACCGCCTCGGCGACCCGCTCGGCGGCGACGGTCTTGGAGACGGCGACGAGGCGCACCGAGGCGGGGTCGCGCCCGGCCCGCTCCGCGGCGGCGGCGATGCGACGCCGGGCGGTGGCGATCGCCCCGGCCACGGCGACGGCGGTGGGGACCATGCGTGGAGTCTGACCGACCGTGCCGGTGGCGCGGCGCGCCGCCGTGCCGGCCGGCTGTCACCCCGGCCCTGACGTGAGCTCGCCTCCCCGGCGGTGCAGGCGCGTCACCTGCCAGCCGCTGACTGCGAGCAGGAGCAGCAGGAAGAGGTCGACCACGACCAGGCCCGCCCTGGTCGTGCGATAGCCACGCTGCCACGGCCAGGCCCAGCCGGAGACCGCCTGGCCGCTGAGTGGAAGGAGCAGGACGGCGATCAGGACGATGGTCAGGGCCAGTCCGCCGATGAGATTGCGGTAGGTGCGCAGCCGCCGGCTCAGGCGCAGGCGATCCGCCTCCACGGTGGGGCGCGACTGGCGGATGGCGTCCTCGACGAGAGGGAACATCGCCGACAGGTAGGCGATGACGAAGACCAGCAGCACCCCGAGGAGGGCGAAGACGTCGGCGATCTGCCGGTCCAGGTCGGGTGCCGCGTCCGCGGACGTCACCGAGCTCTCGGCGCCAGGCCGAAGTGGGCGCGCACCGCCTGGAAGGTCTCATCCGGAAACCTCCACAGCGGGCCCCGTGGAACCCGGGTCGCATCCGGCAGGTCGTTGCGACCGAGGTAGTCGAACACACGCGCGCGGACGGTCGGCGAGTCGAGCTTCACCAGCCAGCGCTCGTCGTCCCTGTCCCACTGCGCCGCCTCGAGCGCCGCGCCGATGTGCTCGACCAGGCTGGTGTCCAGCTCGACGCGGTAGCGCGCGACCGCGCTGTTGACCAGCCGCCGGGCGGCGCTCGGGGTGAGCTTGAAGATCGCCGCCCCGAGGGACTCGACCTCGGACAGCTCCATGCCCGCCTCGATGAGGCAGAGGACCCGGAAGGCCCTCAGGTCGGTCACCGAGGAGAACGCCGCACGGCCCGTGGCCAGGGCGAGGGCCTCGATCGCACCGGCCCGAGCGATGAGCTCGGCGCTCCTCCTCGGATCCCCCCTCTGCTCGAGAACGTGCTCCAGCCGGGCGAGGTCCTCGTCGCTCAGGGGCACGTCGATGTGCAGGACGGACGTCACGGGCCGGTTCACTCCGCAGCAGGGGACGGTTGGCGGCCCATGCTAGCGCCGCGATGAGCGGCGCTTCCCGCGGCGCCGGACGCTCGCTCCGGCGTGGACGGCGTCGGAGGGCCGCCCGGGAGGGCGGCCGCGCGGGACCGCGCTAGCCGGCCGCGCCCTCCTCCTCGGCGGCGCCGGAGGGCTGGAGGCTCTCCTTGCCGACGCGCTCGACGAAGTCGGGCATCGCCTCGCCGGGCAGGCGCTCGCGGAGGTAGCGGGCGATGATGCCGGTGGTCGCCACCCCCGCCCGCTCGCCGAGCACCCGGCCGACGCGGCGCGCGGTCACCGGGTCGTGGCCGAGACGGCCGCCGACGAACATCTCGTAGCCGTCGATCAGGTTCCTGTCGGCGTCGCGCATGGCGACGGCGCTGAGCCCGACGTCGGCGGCGGCGTGCTGGGCGCAGCCGTGCGAGCAGCCGGAGATGTGGACCCGCAGCGGCTCGGCGCCGGCCTCGGCCTCGACCAGGGGAGCCAGCTCGCGCTCCATGGTGCGCGCCAGGCCACGGGAGTCGCCCACCCCCCAGACGCACCATTCGCTGCCGGCGCAGACCTGGACGTCGACCAGGCTGCCGGCGCCCCTCGCGGGGAGCCCCACGGCGGCGAGCGCATCGCACACCCGGTCGAGGTCGCCGGTGGCGACGTCGTGGAGCTCGACGTTCTGCTCCTTGGTGAGGTACAGGGCGCCGTCTCCGAACTCGGTGGCGAGCCCGGCCAGGGTCTCGACCTGCCAGCCGGTCAGGTCACCGAGGGGCACGTGAGCCTCGACCATGAAGAGCCCTTCCTGGCGCTGCGGCGCCACCCCGGCGTGGGCGCCCAGTGGCCGCCGGTCGCCGCCCATCACCTCGGCGGTGGTGCCGGCGCTCACCCCGGTGTCGGGACGCAGCTCGCGCAGCCGCTCGAGCACGGCCGCGGTGAACCGCTCCCCGCCCCACTCCTCGATGAGGAACTTGAGCCGCGCCTTGGCGGGACGGTCGCGGAACCCGTTGGCGCAGTAGGTGTCGGCCACCGCCTCGGTGACCGCCAGCACCTCGTCGGCGGGGACGAAGTCGAAGAGCAGGTGCGCGAGGCGGGGGCTCGAGGCCAGGGAGCCGCCCAGCCAGAGCTGGAAGCCGGGAGCGCCCTCGCGGGTGGTGGCGACGAAGCCCAGGTCGTTGACCTGGGCGTGGCTCATGCACCCATCACAGCCGGCAACGTAGACGTTGAGACGCCGCGGCAGGCTGGAGTTGTACCGCGCCGCGTTCCTGAAGAAGAAGTCGTGGATCGCGACCACGGTGGGCCGGGTCTCGAAGGGCTCCGCGGCACAGATGCCGGAGCGGGAGCAGCCGACGATGTTGCGCACCGTGTGGCCGCATGCGGAGCGGGTGGTCAGGCCCAGCTCCACCACCCCCTCGAGCACCTGGCGCACCTTCTGGCTCGGCACCGAGTGCAGCTCGAGGTTCTGGCGCGTGGTGATGTGCGCCTCGCCGTCGGCGAGCCGCTCGGACAGCGCGGCGACGGCGCGGAGCCGGCCGGCCTCGATGCGACCTCCGGGGACACGCACCCGGACCATGTGCAGCCCCGGGGTGCGCTGGCTGCACACCCCCCAGGTCTTGAGACGGTAGAACTCCTCCGCCGTCAGGCTCGCGTAGCCGTCGCGCTCCAGCCGGTCGAGGTCGACGTCGAGGCCCTCACGCTTGACGCGCTCGACGTCGATCTTCTGCTGCCACAGAGCGCGTTCGGTCTGGACCGCCATGGCGCCTCCCTCGTCCGCCGGGCCCGCGCGCACGGATGCACACGATGCTCCAGCCAGTGCTCACAGTCTTGGCAGGGAGGAGCGCTCCGGGCTACGGTGGCGGCACACAAACGCCGCGGCGCCCGCTTGGGGCGAGGCGGAGGAGGGTCGACGAGGGCCTGGTAGGGCTGTCCCGCCCGCGACCGGTGTGCTGGTGGAACTGTACGGCGGCGAGGGTCAGCCGACGTGGGCCGAGGCGATCCCGGACACGCCCACCACGGCCAGGGCCGCCCAGGCCACCACCAGAGCCAGCGCCCGGTTGTACAGCGTGTTGCCGAGGCGAGCCGTGAAGTCCATCCCGCGTCCTCCGCGATGCCGTTCCCACCGAGGGTGGCGCGCGGCGGCGGCCGATCCTCGCCGCTCACCGGCCTCGTGACGGCGATGTCACCGCGGCGTTGCAGGACCGCCGGGAACGCGTCGAGCAGTGCGCGGGGAAGCCGTAACCGGGCCGCGATCGAACCCGGGTCGAACCTTGCGGGGGAGCCCCGGAGAATGACCGGGATGAGCTGCGAGGAGTGATGCGCGCCGCCGACTGGGTGGGAGCACGGTTGGCGCCGGGCGCCTCTCCGACCGGATCGCCGTCCGCAGGAGGCGGCGGCGGGCTTCGCCGCGCCGCCGGCACGGCCGGCCGGCTCCTGCTCGTCGTCGTCGCCTACTACCTCACCGCCCGGCTGGGGCTCCTGCTCTCCTTCCGCCACACCAACGTCACCCCGGTCTGGCCGCCGTCGGGCATCGCCGTCGCCGCGCTGCTGGTCCTCGGCCGGCGGGTGTGGCCCGCGCTCACCCTCGGCGCCCTCCTCGCCAACCTCAGCACCGGGCTGCCGCCCGCGGTCGCTGCGGGCATCGCCGCCGGGAACACCCTGGAGTACGTGCTCGCCGCGCACCTGCTGCGGCGCAGCGGCATCCACCCCTCGCTCGACCGCCTCCGCGACGTCCTCGCCCTGGTGGGCCTGGGATGCGCGCTCAGCCCGCTGGTGGCGGCCACCACCGGCGCCCTGTGCCTCTGGGCGGGCGGGGTCGCCAGCGCCGCCGACCTCCCCACCGTCTGGACGGTCTGGTGGCTGGGCGACGGCATGGGCATCCTGGTGGTCACCTCCACGCTGCTCGCCCTCTCGGCGGCCTCCGGCGGGCGCCGGCTGAGCACCGCCGCGCGCATCGAGGGGGCGCTCCTGCTCGCGCTGCTGGCGACCTCCGCGGCCCTGGTCTTCCTCGGCGGCTTCCAGCACCCCTACCTGGTCTACCCGGTGGCGATCTGGGCGGCGATCCGGCTCGGACAGCTGGGCGCGACCGCCTCGACCCTGGTCGTCTCCAGCATCGCGGTGTGGGGCACGGTGCAGCGCAGGGGGCCGTTCGCGGCGGGCACGCGGGTCGCCGCGCTGACCGACCTCCTGCTCTTCACCGGCGTGCTCGCGGTCACCGCCATGGTCCTCGCCGCCGCGATCATCGCCGGCCGGGAGGCGGCGCGGCGGGAGATGCAGCGCCGCTCCCAGCTCGAGATCGAGGAGCGGTTCCGCCACCTCTACGGCGCCGCCTTCGACGGCATCATGGTCCACGACGGCGAGCGCGTCCTCGAGGCCAACCGCGCCATGGCGGCGATGTTCGGGTACTCCGACGACGCCATCCTCCGCATGCCCCTGGCCGAGCTGATCGACCAGGGATCGCTGCACCGGCTGCAGCCGGATGCGCCGGGCGGCGACGAGGTCGTCGAGATCCAGGCGATCCGGCACGGCGGCGGCCGCTTCGTCGCCGAGCTCACCGATCGCGCCGTGCCGCTCGCCTCCGGGGAGGTGCGGGTGGCGGCGCTGCGCGACATCAGCGACCGGGTCACCGCCGAGCGGCTGCGCGCCATGCAGTTCGCGGTCACCCGCATCCTCGCCGAGGCGTACACGCTCGACGACGCCACGCCGCTGGTCCTGGAGACGATGGCCGGCGCGCTCGCCTGGCAGGTCGGCGTGGTCCTCCTCGTCGACCCCGAGATCCAGCGGCTGGTGATGCAGCACCGCTGGCTCTCGCCGCCGGCATCGCGCAGCCGGGTGCTGGAGGAGGCGGCCGCGGCCACCTGGGCCCGCCGCGACGGGCTCCCCGGCCGGGTCTGGTCGAGCGGACGGCCGGTCACCGTGGCCGGCATGGCCGGCGACCTGGGACCGTACGGCGTCCGGCTGACCGTGGAGGAGGGCTTCCGCCACGGCGCCGGCTTCCCCATCCTCCACGAGGGGCGGGTGACCGGCGTGGTCATCTTCGGCGGCCGACAGCCACGGCCGCCCGGCGAGGACCTGGTCGCCCTGCTCGCCGACATCGGCAGCCAGCTGGGACAGTTCGTGGAGCGCAAGCGGGTGGAGTCGGCCCTGGCCGCGAGCGCCGCCCGGCTCGCCGCACTCGCCGCCACCGACCCCCTCACCGGCCTTCCCAACCGTCGGGAGTTCGAGCGTGTGCTCCGCGACGCCCAGCCCGGCCGCTACTCGGTTCTTGCCATCGACGTCGACAACCTGAAGGTGATCAACGACGCCTACGGTCACGAGGCGGGCGACGCCGCCCTGCAGGCGGTGGGGTCGGTCCTGCGCTTGGGGCTGCGCGACATCGACGTCGTCGCCCGGACCGGTGGCGACGAGTTCGCGGCGCTGCTCCCCGGCGCCGGCGGCGACGAGGCGGCGGCGGCGGCGGAGCGGCTGCGGAGCACCATGCACGGCATCGCCCTGCCCCGAGGCCAGGCCCGGGTGAGCGTCGGCTGCGCGGTGGGCGCCGCCGGCGAGGACGCGTTGCGCTGCTGGGCGGCCGCCGACGAGGCCCTCTACCGCGCCAAGAGCTCGGGCCGAGACCGCTTCGAGCTGGTGCCCGACGAGGCCCGGGGAGCGGTGTCCCCCACCCGCAGGGCACGCTGGGAGAGCCTGCTCCCGGGTCTCATCAGCGCCGACGGCATGGTCACCGTGTTCCAGCCGATCATCGAGCTCGCCACCGGCGAGGTGGTGGGCTACGAGGCGCTGGCGCGTCCGGCGAGCGGGTCCCGTGACGCCGCGGTCGACGAGCTCTTCGACGCCGCCGACCGCCTGGGCCTGGGACGCGACCTCGACTGGGTCTGCCGGCGCGCCGCGCTCCAGGCCGCCCGCCGCCTCCCCTCAGGCTGCAACATCTTCGTCAACGTCAGCGCCGGCTCGCTGCTCGAACCGGTGCACGGCGTCGACCAGATGCTGCTGCTGCTCCGCTGGGCGCACCGCCGCCCCGAGGAGGTGGTCCTGGAGATCACCGAGCGCGACGCGGTGCACGACCTCGACCGGCTCACCGAGGTCCTCCGCGTCTACCGCGCCCACGGGTTCCGCTTCGCCCTCGACGACGTCGGCGAGGGCCATTCCACCTTCGAGGTGCTCGCCGCCGCCACCCCGGAGTTCCTCAAGGTGGCGGGGAGCCTGGTGCGCCGGGTGGACGCGCTCGGGCCCCGCGGCGCCATCGACGCCCTGGTCGCCTTCGCCACCACCACCGGCGCGGAGGTGATCGCCGAGGGCCTGGAGACCGCGGAGTCCGCCGTCACCCTCCGCCGTCTCGGGGTGACCCTGGGGCAGGGCTTCGCCCTCGGCCGCCCGGCGGAGCCGGAGGTGTGGTGCCGGGTGGTGTCCGCCTGAGCCCGGCAGACGCCGGGATGGACAGGTCGGCGACCCGGATGACAGACTGGTCGCCTGCCGCGGGCGCGCACAGCGATGCACCCCGCGCGAATGCGACCAAGAACGCATCTCCAAGGGAGAGGACGATGACGCTGAGACTGACGCAGGGTGAGCTTCAGGCCCGCGCGGCGTCGCTGCGCAGCAGCGCGGGGGAGATCGAGAACCAGTTCGCCCAGATGGGCTCCCAGATCGGTGCTCTGGTCAACGAGGACTGGGAGGGGGCGGCACGGGATCGCTTCCAGGGCCTCTGGCAGGAGTGGCAGAACGGTGCGCGTCAGTGCCACGAGGCTCTCCAGGGCATCGCCCAGGTCCTCGACGCCGCGGGCCGCGCGTTCGAGAGCACCGAGAGCGACGTCGCCCGCTCCTTCACCGTCTAGCGCCGGAGCCGGATCTCAGGGGGAGGACGAGGGCCTTGGCAGACCTCATCGTCCGGAGCGAGGACATCGTCGCCCTCGCCACCGCGTTTCGAGCCGCCCAGGGACGGATCGAGCAGGCCCGGAACCGGTTCCAGGCTGCCTCGCAGGTGAGCTCCTCACTGGGGAGGAGAGACCTCGAGCAGCAGTACGACGAGGCCTTCCGGTCGATGGCGCGCGCCATGGACCAGCTGATGACCTCGCTGGGCACCGGTGCCCAGCACTTCGACAAGGTCGCCGGCAACTACTCGACCACGGACAGCAACCAGGCCGCCCGGGCGGCCAGCCTCAGAGTCCCCTGAGGCGGCTGGCGGGCTCAGGCCGAGGGCCCCGTGCCCGCTGCCGTCGTGTCGTGTCGATCCGTAGAGTGACGTTGTGGCGCGCCCCGATCTCTACATCTCCGGCGACGTCGAGGCGGACGGGCCCATCCCCGGGCCGTACTCGATGCTCAGCTTCGGACTCTGCGTGGCCGGCCGGTTCGACGGCGAGCGGTTCGAGGCAGTCGATCCCACGACCCACACCTTCTACGCGGAGCTGCGGCCCATCTCCGCCGACGCCGTCCCGGAGGCGCTGGCGGTCCACGGCCTGGATCGTGAGCGGCTCCAGCGGGAGGGTGAGCCGCCGTCGCAGGCCATGGACAGGGCGGCCGCCTGGGTGGAGGCCGCGGCTGGTGACCACCGGCCGGTGCTGGTCGGGTACCCGCTGGTCTACGACTGGATGTTCCTGTACTGGTACTTCACGCGCTTTGCGGCCGCCGGGTCGCCCTTCGGCCATTCGTCCGGCGTGGACATGAAGACGCTGTACCTCGCGAAGGCGGGGGTGGTCGTGGGCAGGGCGACCAAGTCGCAGATGCCGGCGCACCTGCTGCCGAAGCGAGCGCACCGGCACCATGCGCTCGACGACGCCGTCGAGCAGGCGGAGCTGTTCGTCAACCTCTTCACCTGGGACGGCACGAGGAGAGAGGTGCCTCGCTGAGACGGTCGCCGACGACTGAGTGTCTCCGGGAGTGTGACAACCACACGATCTTCGAGCGCTGGAAAGGGTTGTATGTCATCCCCGGATTGGCGAGGTCTGCCGCTTCGCCAACAGAGCAGAGAACAGCCGGCGCAAACAGATGGTCGGCACTGCACGGATGGTCGCCATCTCCCCGCCGGTGAGGTAGCATGCCGACGACCATGCCGGAGAGCGCGCAGACGACTGGACCGAGCGGAGACCAGCAGCCGGAGCAGAAGTCGGTGCTCGGGTTCCCCGTCCGCCCCGAGGGGGACGGCGGGGCGGTGGCCGGGGGCCGCCACCACTGGTACGAGCTCGCCCAGGAGGTCCACGGCGCCTTCGCCGACATCGACCGCGCCATCGCCTCGATGCAGTGGTCCGGCGACGGCCGCCGGGCCTTCGACGCCGCCTGGTCCCAGCTCTCCGGCCACGGCACCGAGGCCGCACAGCACTCCCAGGAGATGGGCGACCACCTCCTCACGCTCGGTCACCAGATCGACGACGCCCAGCACCAGTGGGACATGGCCATGACTGCCATGGCCGCCTCCACCGCCATCGGCATCGGCCTCACCTTCGTCACCTTCGGCATCTCCGACGCCGTCGCCGAGGGCGCCGCCGCCGCCGCCGTCGGCACCATGGAGGCGGTCTGCGCCGCCCTCGACATCTCCCTCGAGGCCGCGGTGCAGGTGATGATCGCGGCCATCCGCATCGGCGTGCAGCTGGCGGTGAAGTTCACCTGGCAGTTCGGCATCAGCGTGGTCACCCAGGAGACCGCCAACGTGATCCAGGGCCAGGGCCTCGACCACGTCAACCTCCTCCAGGCCGCCGAGTTCGCCGCCGCCGCCACCCTGATCCCGGGAGTGGCGGGGAAGGTCACCGTCGGCGGCAAGCAGGTCCTGGAGGGGGCGTCGGGAGCGGTGCTGAGCGGTGCGCTCACCGACGCCGCGGTGCAGGGGATGGAGGGAGTCACCGAGGGCAAGCCGTTCAGCCCCGGCGAGGTGGTCGCCTCCGGCATCCTGGCCATGGGCGGCCAGGCCCTCGGCGCGCGCCTCGGCCGGACCGCGGTGCCCCCGGTCGAGGATCCGCCGCCGGTCGACACGATTCCCATCAAGCCCCTGGCGCCATTCCCGGACTCCATGCCGGTGACGGCGAGACCGCTGATGGAGCCTCCGCCCGACCTTCCCTGGGTGCGGTCGCTCAACTCCGCACCCCGCACCCAGACCCAGGAGGAGCAGTTCTCCTGGTACCGGGAGCACGTTGCCGGTCCCCACGCCGGCGACCCCGCATTCCAGCGCTTCGACAACATGGTCGGAGCCTGGCAGGGTGGCAGCCAGCGCACCTTCAGGAGCGGCGTGATGAAGGTGCTCTCCGGGGAGGCGGACACCGGGAACTGGCTTCACGACTACGGCCAGGGGCTGGTCGACACCATGCGCGCCGCCCCCGCGAGCGCGCCCGAGCTGCAGCGCGGGATGTGGATCGAGGGCGACGTCCACGACGTCGCCGCCGGCTTCCAACCGGGCGGCGAGCTCAGGCTCCTGCCGTCGTCCTTCAGCCACGACCCGGGGGTCGCGGAGCACTTCGCCCACGCAAATCACCAGCAGCCCGGCCAGGTGTCGGTGATCCTCCGGCAGGAGGCGGGTGCCAAGTCGGTGATGATCCAGCCGATGACCCCCCAAGGGACGTGGACGCTGTGGCAGGAGGGTGAGTGGATCAGCGGAGGCAGCTACGAGGTGACCGGCGTGCATCAGGTCGGCGACCACCAGCTGATGGTCGACATCCGGCAGACCGGCGACATCGGTAGCCTGTACATGAACACGGAGGGTTTGCACCAATGAGCGAACGATCCGACAGCGGCGCGCCGGGCGACGCCGAGGTCGAGGCGGAGAACGAGCGGCTTCGCAAGAAGCTGGGGCTCAGCGACCTCGAGTGGGCGCTCTCCGGCGGCTTCGCCGAGCAGCGGACCCAGACCAGGCCATCGGTGATCCCCGGGCTCAGCGGCAAGCCCGACCAGGAGCGCGCCGAGCCGCCTGCGGAGGACGGCGCACCGGACGTCAGCGGCTGAGCGACACCGACAGTGTCTCCAGCCCGGCGGCGAGGCGCTCGATGGTCTCCCGACCGGCCAGCCGCTCCCGCCAGCGACGCGGCACCCCGGCCGCCTCGCCCAGCCCGTGGTGGGCGCCCGCGAGCTGTCCGTAGACCGCGCCGGTGGTGTCGGCGTCGTCGCCGAGGTTCACCGCCAGCAGGCACCCCTGCTCGAAGGTCGCCCCCTGGTCGAACGCCCAGAGGGCCGCCTCCAGGCTGCGAACCACGTGTCCCGTGCCCCGGATCTCCGGTGGTGACCGCCGCCGGAACGACCCCTCGGCGACCTCGCGAATCTCCTCGCAGAGCGGCTCGGCCTCCCAGAGGCCGGGGACCGGGCTGAACAGGGGGGAGAGCAGCGTCTCCTTGTCTGCCCCGGCGACAGCGCCGACGATCAGGGCTCCCAGGTAGCGGCAGGCGTCGACGGCGCTGACCGCACCGTGGGTGGTGCGCGAGCTCTCGCCGGAGAGTCGCACGGCGGTGGCCGCGTCGCCGGCGAAGGCGAGCGGCACCGGGGCGAGCCGCATCAGCGACCCGTTGCCCGCCGACCAGGGGTCGGTCGAGCCGCTGTGGGGGTCACCGGTCTCGAGGAACCGGCCCAGCGCGGCCGCCACCGTGGAGCCGATGTCGAAGCTGACCCCGTTGCTGCTGAGGTAGCCCTCGCGCCGCCAGCGAACGTAGCGCCGGAGCTGGTCTGCGGGGTCGAAGCGGCCGCACTCGATGAGGCTGTCGGCCAGGCAGAGCGCCATCGAGGTGTCGTCGGTCCACTCGCCGGGGCGGAGGCGGAAGGGACCGCCGCCCACCATGTCGACGATCGGCGCGAAGGAGCCCGGGGCGCGGAACTCCAGGGTGGTGCCGACGGCGTCGCCGCACGCCAGGCCGAGCAGGGCGCCGAGATAGCGCTCCCTGCGCGCGGCGGGCGCCCCGCCGCTCACTCCGTGGCGGCGCCGGTCGCGGCATCGGCGGCGACCTGGGCGAGCTCGACGGTGCCGTTGTCCACCAGGTAGCCGCGGCCCACCCGCGCCGCCACCCACTGCCGGCGCGGCAGCGCCGCCCCGAGCAGCTCGCCGTCGAGCTCACCGGGACGGAGCAGCAGGCCCAGCTTCGAGCGCCGGATCGACTGGGTCCAGTGGTTGAAGAGGCTCCGGAGCACGTCGGCGCGTCCCGCGGCGATCACGCGGACGTCGGGACGACCCTGGGTCAGGAGGGCGGCGATCGCGCGATCGGTGTCATCCATCGAGTCGGCGTCGTCGATGAGGACGAGGTGGGGACGCGGGTCGCCGGCGATCGGAGCGAGCACCGCTGCGACCTCCGCCGGGCTGGTGGCCACGCGGTCCAGGTCGGTGCATGTCCTGAGCGGGGACCTGCGCGTGGCGATGCCCACCACCACGACGCCGGATCCGGCCTGCGCGACCATCCCGGCGATGCTGCAGAGCGCCGTGCTCTTCCCCGACCGGGCGGGGCCGGCGACCAGGATGTGCTCGCCCTCGTGGACGGTGAGACCCGTGGGTGCGAGGTTCGCGGCGCCAACCCCCAGGGGCAGGAACCACGGGCCGGGCCCGAGTCGGAGCGCACCCGCGACGTCCGCCACTGCCACCTCGTCCGGCAGGGCCTCGATGGGCGCGGCCCGCCGCGTGGGCGTGTTGGTGTGGGCGGCGGTCGAGGCCACCGCCTCGGCGAGCGAGGCGGCGCGCGCCACCTGGATGAGCTGCGACGTCTCCGCCACCAGCGCGCGCCCCGGCGTCAGCGCCGGAGCCTGGCGCCGGCCCAGGCCGAAGATGCCGTAGTCCTGCGCGTCCGAGAGGCGGAAGACGAACCGCTGCGGAGTCAGGCTGGTGAGCTGCGCCGGGATCGCGCCGGCGCGGTCCGCGCTGATCACCATCCGGATGCCCACCTCGGGCCCGTCCGCGTAGACGCGGTTGAACTGCTCCTTCGCCTCCATGCCGAGCGGGTCGCTGAACTCGGTGCTGAAGGCGCCGAAGTTGTCGAGGAGGACCACCACGTCGGGCTCGCGCAGCCGGTCCTCCGGGCGCTGCTGCTTGCGCCGGTCGAGCTCGGCGCGAAGGGTGCGGATCAGCCGGGTCTGGCGTTCCCGCTCGGTGGCGCCGATGTACGCACCGGTGTGGGGCAGGCCGGCCAGCGGGCTCAGCTCCCCGGCGCCGAAGTCGAGGACATAGAGATGGCGCGAGTCCGCGGAGCGGGTTCGGGCGAGCGCCAGCGCCAGGCTGGCCAGCGCGGTGGTGGTGCCGCTGCCCACGACGCCGTACATCAGCAGGTTCCCCCGAGCGGTGTCCCAGCCGAACGGGTACTGGTCCTGCTGGTCGGGGTCGTCGGCGACGGCGAAGCGGATGGTGCCCCCGTCGGCGACCGGCTGGCCGGCGGGGCAGACCTCCTCCAGGTCGATCTCGGCGGGCAGGGGCTCGGGCCAGGGACGCCGCGGCGATCGCATGCCCGCGGTCGCGAAGGCGGCGCCGACGTCCTCCACCAGGCGCGACAGGTCGCTGCGCTCGCCCGCGAGCGGGCCGGACGGCACAGACCCGGCGGCGCCACCGCCACCGAACTGGAACGGCGTGAGCGCGACGCTCGCCACCGTGCCCTGGCCGGTCACGCCGGTGACCAGCGCGGCCTGGATGAGCACCACCTCCCCGGGACGAAGCCGGACATAGGCGCGGCCCTTGCCCGCGATGGTGGCGGCGGCGGGCACATCGATGACGTCGGTGGAGTCGCCTGCGTCCTCCACCCGGAGCGCGATGCGCAGCTTGGTGTTGGTGCGGATGTTGTCGTTGACCGCTCCCGACGGCTTCTGGGTGGCGAGGATGAGGTGCACTCCCAGGCTGCGACCGCGCTGCGCCACCCCCACCAGAGAGTCGATGAAGTCGGGAAGCTCCTTCACCATGGTCGCGAACTCGTCGATGACCACCACCAGCCGCGGCAGGGGTTCGGCATCGCCGCGGCCCCTGGCGGCTCGGCGCAGGTAGTCGGGGAGATCCAGCGCGCCCGCCTCCCGGAGCACCCGCTCGCGGTAGCGCAGCTCCGCCTCCAGGCAGCGCAGCGCCCGCTCGCCGAGCTGCGCGTCGAGGTCGGTGACCATGCCCACGGCGTGGGGAAGCCGGGAGCACTCGTCGAAGGAGCTGCCCCCCTTGTAGTCGATGAGGACGAAGGTGAGGTGCTCGGGGTCGACGGCCACCGCCAGCGACGCCACCAGGCTGCGCAGCAGCTCGCTCTTGCCCGAGCCGGTGGTTCCGCCGACCAGGCAGTGAGGACCGTCGCGGACCAGATCGACGACGAAGGGGCCGTCCTCGCTGACGCCGATGGGCGCCGCCGCCCCCGGGTCCGGCCCTCCGCCGCTCCAACGCGCCAGGATCGCCGGCGGGTCGACCCCCGGAGGGTCGAGCAGCGGCAGCAGCCCGATCACGTCGGGGAGGCCCGAGCCCACGTGCTGCAGCTCGGGGTCCTCGAAACGGGCCAGGGCGCGGGCGACGCCGCGAGCGACCGGCTCCTCGGCCCCACCGATCACGAAGCCGTCGACACGCTGACCCAGCTGCGGCCGGCGCAGGCTCGCCCCGCCGTCGGCCGTCTTCAGCTCGATGATGGTGTTGCACAGGGCCGGAAGCCGGTCCTCCGACGAGGCCAGGACGATGCCCGCCACCGGACCGGCGCCGCCCCGCAGCAGAGCCCGGGCGGGCGCGTTGCGGCCCTCGGTGAGACCCTCGTCGTCGATGACCGCGAGGGTGGTGGCACCGTCCCTCGGCCCGCCCGCGAGCAGGCCGCGGAGCAGGCCCTCGGCGTCCTCCCGGCTGCCCGCCAGCAGCCGGGCCCTGCCCGATCCCGCGGCCGCGCGGGTGTGGGGCAGCCACTTCGTCCAGTCCCAGTCCGCCTGGTGGGGAGCGCCACAGAGCACGGCGACGGCGACGTCGGCGGGTCCGTGGTGGACGGCGACCTGGCAGACCAGAGCGCGCGCCAGCGCCAGGGACGGTGCCCGATCGCCGACGATGCCCACCACGCCCCCCTGGGCGAGGTCCACCGGCACCGGCACCAGCCGCACGGTTGCGTGGGCGGAGAGCGCCTCGCCCACCTCCGGCGCGGGAGCGACCCGCTGCTCGGGGACCGGCGGCTGCCAGGGCAGGTCGCCGAGCCCCGCGGTGAGCTGCAGGAAGTCGGCGTCCCGCGGGCGGCGCTCCCACAGGTGCACGCTGGGGAGCGTGGCCCGCCGCACCACCTCGGCGAGGTCCGGGCTCGCCTCCCGGCGCCGCGCCACCTCACCGTGCCGGCGCTCGGACAGCTGATCGGAGAAGCGGGCCAGCTCCTCCTGGAAACGCTTGGTGTCGCGCCGGGACGCGAGCCGGCTCCGGCGCTTGCCCTCGTACCAGTTCGCCACCGCCATCAGAGGGGTGAGCAGACCGAAGAACAGGTACAGATAGCTGTGGAGCGCCACGACCATCACCAGGCTCATGACCATCGGGGCGGCGATCGACGCGACGTTGAACACCGGCTTGCTCTGCCCCGTGGGCAGCACCGGCACCTCCAGCAGGGGACCGGGTGGAGGCGGTGCCGACCGCGGCGGACGGTTGAAGGGGATGGTGCCCCCCGCCCCCACATGCCGGAGCGGATCCACCGCCGCGGGCCGGTCGTCGGTGCGCTGACGCCCCAGGGTGAACTGGACGTTGCCGAGCTCCACCACAGCGCCGATCGCCGCCGGGGTGGGGCCGGAGATCCGCGCGCCCTCCACCCAGGTGCCCCCGGTCGAGCCCATGTCCTCGATGAGCACCTCGGTGGCGGACACGGTGAGCCGTGCGTGCCGGCGCGAGACCGTCGGATCGCCGAACACGAGATCGCAGGCGGGATCGCGACCGAGCACCAGGCTTCCACGCGCCAGGGGGATGTCGGCGCCCGCGCCGAGGCCGCCGGCCACGCGCAGCCGGAACCCGGACGTGGTGTCGGGGGATCCGCCCCGCGTTCCGCCGGGCCGTTGCACCACGGCGCCCTCGTGGAGACCCGCCTCGGTAAGGCTGAGGTCGGCGTGCACCAGGGCATCGCCGATGAGCAGACCACCATGCCGCTCCCCGCCGGTGGCGGGGAGAGCCGCATCGAGATCCGCGACCGTCGCAGAGGGGCGGTTGATCCTGAGCTCGAGCTCGAGCTCGCCGTTGACCCCTGCGAAGACGATCTGCATACCCCGACCTCCTGCAGGTAGAGCCGCTGGGGAGCTGAGAGGAGCCCGGATCCAGGGCTGTGTACGGATACCACAGACGTCGGGGTCGCGTACGTTCCCTGCTACTTCCCCAGGTCGAGGGGCAGCTCGCTCTCTCCGGACCGGGCCGGGCGGGGACGGCGCGGCTCCGGCCGGCGGGTTCCCGAGGGCTGGGAGAGGAGCTGCTCGATGGTCGCGCGCATGTCGCTCATGTCCTTGAAGGAGCGGTACACGGAGGCGAAGCGCACGTAGGCGATCTCGTCGATGTCGCGCAGCCGCTCCATCACCAGCTCACCCAGCTCGCGGCTGGGGATCTCGGTGCTGCCCCGTCCGCGCAGGGCGTTCTCGATCTCCTCCACCAGCGCCTCGAGGCGGGACGGCGCCACCTCGCGCTTCTTGGTGGCGGTGAGCAGGCCGCCGAGCAGCTTGCGACGGTCGAACTCCTCGCGGCGCCCGTCCTTCTTCACCACGTAGAGCGGGACCGATTCGACCCGCTCATAGGTGGTGAAGCGGCGCTTGCAGGCGAGGCACTCACGGCGCCGGCGGATCGCCTCACCCGTCTCCGAATCGCGTGAGTCGACCACCTTGGAGTCGCCGTTGGCGCAGTAGGGGCATCTCATGACCGGGAAGCGGAGGCCGGCGGGTCCCGGACCTCCGCATCGACCTAGCGGCGGTCGCGGAGGAAGGCGGGGATGTCCAGGTCGTCGACCCTGTAGCTCGGCGGGGCCACCGGCGCCGGAGCGCGCTCGGCCTGGAAGTACTGGCGCGCCTGGGGCTCGTACGCCGGGGTGCTGGCGACGACGATCTCCTCGCGGGGGGCGAAGCCGGTGGCGATCACCGTGATCTTCACCTCGCCGTTGGAGCGGTCGTCGATGACCGTGCCGAAGATGATCTGCGCCTCCGGGTCGGCCGACTCGGCGACCAGCTGGGCCGCCTCGTTGACCTCGAAGAGGGTGAGGTCGTTGCCGCCCGTGATGTTGAGCAGGATCCCCTTGGCCCCCGCGATGGTGGTCTCCAGCAGCGGGCTGGCCACGGCGTCCCGGGCGGCGTCGGCGGCCCGGGTGTCGCCGCTGCCGAAGCCGATGCCCATGAGCGCCGCGCCCTGGCCGGACATGATCGTCTTCACGTCGGCGAAGTCGAGGTTGATCAGGCCGGGGTAGGTGATCAGGTCGGAGATGCCCTGGACGCCCTGGCGGAGCACGTCGTCCGCGATGCGGAAGGCGTCGGTGATGGTGGTCTTCTTGTCGGTGACCTGCATCAGCCGCTCGTTGGGGATGGTGATCAGGGTGTCGACCTTTGACTGCAGGCTGCTGATGCCCTCCTCGGCCGCCTTCTGCCGCCGCACCCCCTCGAAGCGGAAGGGCTTGGTGACCACGCCGATGGTGAGCGCGCCCTGGGAGCGCACGATCTCGGCGATGACCGGGGCCGCGCCGGTGCCGGTGCCGCCGCCCATGCCCGCGGTGACGAAGACCATGTCGGCGTCGGCGAGCATCTTCTGCAGCTCCTCGCGCGACTCCTCGGCGGCGTCCTGGCCGACGCTGGGGTTGCCGCCGGCGCCGAGGCCGCGGGTGAGCTTGCGGCCGATGTGCATCTTCACCGGCGCCTCGCTGCTGTTCAGCGCCTGCAGGTCGGTGTTCACGGCGATGAACTCGACACCGCGCAGCTTGCTGCGGATCATCCGGTTCACCGCGTTGCTGCCGCCGCCACCGACGCCGACCACCTTGATGCGCGCGTTTCCCTCCAGGGTGCGATCCATGTCCTTCACCGGCAGCTCCTCAAGAATCTCCGACCGGGGCCGCTGCGGGGAGTACCCGTCCCGCAACCCTCTGGTGGTGGTGGTGTCGCCCTGCGGCGAGCGCTGGTTCGTCACCGATGGCCGTGGCGGACGCTGACGCTGGTCGCCCCCGGAGGCGTCGGCCTCGCCGTCGCCGTCGCCGTCGCCGAGGCCGTAGAGCCGCATGCGTTCAGAAAAGTTCACGCAACCACCGTCCAAAACGTTCGCTGAATCCGTCGTCGCCGGCGCTGTGTCCGTGCCCGTTGCTGCGCAGCCCGTTGCGGACTCGAGCGCGCGCCCCCCATCTCAGCAGCCCCACCACGGTCGCGTGGTGGGCCCCGCGAAGGTTCTCGTCCATCCCCGCGGTGCCGGTCGGCGAGGCCACCCGGACCGGCATGTCGGTGACCTGTTGCGCGATCTCCGAGAAGCCGCGCAGCAGGGCGCCGCCGCCGGTTAGCACGATGCCGCCGGCGAGGGAGGCGGGGCTGGTGGCCCGCTCGACCTCGGCGAGGATCAGCGCCGCCATCTCCCGGGCACGCGGCCCGATCACCTCGGCGAGGTAGCGCTGCGGCACCTGCACCGCCTCCTCGTAGCCCATCGGCGTCATGGTCACGGTGGCGTCGGCGGTGAGGGTGAGCTGCAGGCAGTGGCCGTACTGGCGCTTGATCATCTCCGCGGTCTCGAGGTCGCTGCGCAGGCCCACGGCGAGGTCGCCGGTGACATGGCTCCCGCCCACCGGGATCACCGCCGTGTGAGCGATGCTGCCGCCGCAGAACACGGCGATGTCGATGGTGCCGCCCCCCACGTCGGCGACCACCACCCCGCGCTCCAGCTCCTCCTCCGAGAGCACCGCCTCGGCCGAGGCCAGCGCCTGGAGCACCAGGTCCTCGCAGTCGAGGCCGGCCTCGTGCACCACCTTGACCACGTTCTGGATGGCGGTGGTGGCGCCGGTGACGATCAGCGCCTCGACCTCGAGGCGCATCCCGGTCATCCCCAGGGCGTCGCGCAGCCCGTCCTGGCCGTCGACGGTGAAGTGGCGGGGGAGCAGGTGCACGATCTCGCGGTCGGAGGGCACCCCCACCGCCCGGGCGGCCTCCACGGCGCGGGTGACGTCCTGGGCGCGCACCTCGCGGGAGCGCTTGGCGTCGGCGCCGACGGCGACCAGGCCGCGGCTCGCCTGCGAGGCGATGTGCCCCCCCGCGAGACCGACGATCACCTGGCTCACCTCCACCCCGGCCATGCGCTCCGCGGCGTCGACCGCCTCGGCCACCGCCTCGGCGGCGCGCTCGATGTCGATCACGGAGCCCTTGCGCATCCCGCGCGACGGCGCCTCCCCCGTCCCCTGGACGATGAGCCCGTCGGGGGCGACCTCAGCCACGGCGCAGCAGACTTTCGTAGTCCCCAGGTCGAGGGCGGCGACACGGCGCGCACGGCTCACATTGGCTGCTGAGTATACCCACCGTCCGGCGCCGGGCATAGGGTCTCGCGGCGGCAAAACCGCAAGATGCTGGGTTTGCTGGCTGAGGATGGCACCATATCTGGGTTCTTGCTGACCGGCCGGTCAGCGCGGAGGAGGGCGACATCGGGTGGGCCGGAGGGGGACGTCGGCGTGGGGAGAGGCGCGGCGGTTCTGCCGCCGGTTTGAGATGCCCGGCTGTTCCGCCACCGGTTGTGATTCGCGGCGGGCCGCTCTGCCGCCGGTTGAGGTTCGCGGCAGTTTCTCCACGGTGTTTTTACCGGGGGGAGGCTACGCCTCCCCCCGTTTAGCGCAAGACATCGTGCGCTGGCGCGCCCGATGCCGGCGCTGCCCCCCTCCACGCCGGCACTCGCCGGCGACGCGCGCTTCGCGCGCTCGTCGTGACGGGGCCACCGGCCGAGGGACCACGAGCAACGCACGGCGTTGCTCACATTGGACCCTCCGAGCGGCTTCACGGGTGGGGCGCTTGAACCCCGCATGGGCATCACGGCCTTCGCGGCGGCGCCTCGCTGCGCCGCCGTCTCCGCGGATCGTGGGGTTTTCCAAGAGCAACGCTCGCGTTGCTCGCCTCGTACCTCGGCGGGTGGCCGCCCCGAATAGCGATCGCGAAGCGAGCGCCGCCGGCGAGTGCCGGCGAGGGGGGGCGGGAGCCGGCATCGGGCGCGCCAGCGCACGATGTCTTGCGACCAGACGGGGGGGACGCAGTCCTCGCCGAGT
>JAQBPH010000025.1:0-5344 GCA_028287625.1 Chloroflexota bacterium
CCCCGGCCGCCGTCGCGGCGACGCCGCTCCCCACGGCGCCGCCCCCGGCCCCCATCCCCGACCCGCCGGTGGTGGCGCCGCCCAGCGCCGGCGGCGTCGCCGCGGTGCGGCTGGCACCGGCCACCACGCCCTGCCTCCCCGCCGCCGGCTGCGCGCTGCAGGTGAGCGTCGAGCTGCTGCCCCACAGCGCGGTGACGACGGTCCGGGTGGTGCTCCTGCTCGTCGACCGCTGCACCGGGACCGTCTCCGAGATGGCCCTGCCCGCGCTGCGGGTGGCGCCGGGCGCCGCCTCCGTCCAGGCGGCGATCACCGTCCGGGTGCCCGCCGGCCCCGCGCCCGCGATCATCGCGCTCACCACCGCCCCGGCGCGCGCGGCCTCGCCGCCGCTGCTGGTGGCGCCCTACCTCCCCACCTGCTGAGCACCGACCGGAGACCGCCGGACGATCAGGCGCCGGGCTTCCCGTCGGTGTCGAGGTAGCGGAAGATCGCCTTGAGGTCGTACGGGATCGGGAGCACGTGCTTCGCGCCCGGCATCGCCACCGCGCTCACGTGCGGGCCGTGGGTGGTGGGGTATCCGGCGTAGTCGTCGGCGGTGCCGTACCACATCTGGTAGGGGACGTCGAGGAACTGGGCGGGCTGGGGCGCGTGGGCCGACTGCTCGGCGATCACGTCGCCGGGACGGGTCGGCAGATGGGTGATGGGAAGGATGCCCACCGCCGACGCGACCGACCCGGGAGCGGCGAATGCTGCGTAGTTGACCAGGATGCAGGTCCCCATCGAGACGCCGAGGAGCCGCACCGGACGGTTCGGGCTGTACCTCGCCTTGAGCGCGGCCACGGCGTCGACCGAAGCCTTGTTGCCCCAGGACTGAGGACCGCCCACGTCGGTGACGATCACCTGGTAGCCATCGGCCCGCGCCGCATCGAGCAGCTCGGGGATCACCGGCTTGTCCGGCTGCTCGTTGAGACCGTGCAGGAAGATGAGGATCGGCTTGGGCTGGGGCGGGACCGCCGGCCTGCGAAGCCGCGGGGCTGCGCGCAGCACCCCGTGGCCGCTCTCGACCACCGCCGGCCGGGCGACCGTGCTCGCGGTCGAGGGCGCCGCCAGCGCAACCGGCCCGCGGCCGGGACCGGACACGAGCAGCGCACTGGCCACCCCGGCCACGGCGCCGCCGGCACCGGCGAGGAGCAACGGGCGCCGCGGTGCGCAGGCGGAGCTCACCCGCAGCCGCCCCCGGCGGCCGAGATCGGTGATGAGAACCTTGGCGCTCATCGCCGGCGCCTCGACGACGTGCCAGGAGACCATCGCCAGGACGCCGGTCACCGGCAGGGCGACGGCGCAGAGGATCAGCGGGTCGATCCGCCCACCCGCCAGGCTGATGATGCTCTGCTCCACGGGGAAGGCCCAGACGTACAGGCCGTACGAGAGGTCACGCCGGCGGAACAGGCCGCGCAGCGGCGCGACATCGAGGCGGGCGAGGTAGACGACCAGGTAGGGGAGTGCCGCGTAGCTGACCCAGGCTCCCCACCAATGGCCGAGGCTGAGCGCCAGCGCCAGGCCGACGGCCACAGCCGCCGGCCAGCGCAGCGGCACCCGATCGCGATAGGCGAAGAGCAAGGCGCCCATCAGGAAGTAGCGGGCGAAGGTCGCCAGGGTCCCGACGTTGAGCCCCTCGAGGCCGGGAACCGCCGGGGGCAGGCGGTCCCACGGCAGGACGGCGAGCCCGAGAACGACCAGGGCGCCGAGGCCGCGATGCCGGCGCAGCAGCAGCAGTCCGAGGAGCGGGATCAGCGTGTAGAGGGTGACCTCGTAGCACAGCGTCCAGATCGAGCCGTTGACCGCCGGAAACGGCTGGTGGGTGAAGACGCCGGGAAGGACGTACTGCTCCTTGTAGAGCACGACGTTCCGGAGCACGTAGTCACGGGTCTGCGGGGCGGTCAGGTAGTCGCCCAGCGGCAGGGTGGTGAACAGCGGGCCGAAGAGCAGGGCCCCGCCCAGGACCGCGACCACCAGCGCCGGCATGATCCGGAGCACCCGCTTGAGGGCGAACCGGCCGAGCCGGGGGCTTGCCGCCCAGCTGCCCAGGAGCAGGTGGCCGCTGACGGCGAAGAACATGTAGACGGCGAGCGTGCCGGCGTCGGCGAAGCCGATCGCGGCGGTGAAGGGAGGCGTCGAACCCACCAGACGGTAGGCGTGATCCCAGATCACCACGCTCGCCGCAATCACCCGAAGCAGCGTGAAGTTGTTGCCCTCAGGTGCGATCCGGTCCGGTGTCCTCCGACCGGACGTGCCCACCGCCATCACGGGCGCCATGTCCTCCGTCCTGACCGCCGGGCACCCACTCGAGGCACGCCCACAGATACCAACGACGCGAGGATGCCGTTGCTTGCGGGGCGGCGGTGGCCGAGTCCGCCCGTCACCGCCACCTCAGGGCGTCACCGCCAGGGTGCCCGGAGCTTCGAGGACCGCCGTGACCTCGCGCCCGAGGATCTCGAGCAGCGGCGGGCGCAGGTAGGAGCGACCGCCCCAGCGGCCGTCCCAGATCGCCTGTGGAGGAGGAGGATCGCGCCGACCCTGCTCCGCCGAGGGCGCACGATCGTGGCCGCCCGCGGGTGGCGCTGTCGGAGGGCGGGAGGCGGTCGTCGCGGTGGGCGCCGTCGTTGACCCGGGGGGGCTCGCCGCGCGGTCGCCGGCCAGCGCCCTGAGCACCGCCGGCTCCACCCGCTGAGCGATCAGCGCATATCCCTCCGACGAGGGATGGATCCAGTCGGTGAGGTCGCGGGGGGTGAAGCCGTCCTCCACGTCGACCACCACCTGGGCGGAGTACTTGGTGGCGAGCCAGCCCAGGGCCGCGTCCCAGTCCTCGGTGTACCGCTGCCGGACGTATCCCGGCGCCGACTTGCACGGCAGGACGAAACAGTCGACGTGGGTGCCGACCAGCACCACCGGCACCTGTGCCGCGCTGATCCGGCCGAGGAGCAGGTCGAGGTCGTGTGCCGTCTGCCGGATCGGCCAGCCCCGGATGGCCTCGTTCGAGCCGAACCCGACGATCATCAGCCGCGGACGCATGGCGAGCAGCGCCGGCAGCCGCAGCGACGGGGGACGGGTGCTGTCGGCGGCCCAGGTGGAGTCGAGCAAGCCGTATGCGGTGGTCCCGCTCACCCCGGCGTTGACCACGGGGAGGTTGAGCTGGCGCGCCAGGTACCAGGGGTAGCTGTGGGCGGGCGGTGGCCCGGTGGGAGAGCTGCCGGCACCGGTCCCGTACCCGTAGGTGAGGCTGTCGCCGAGGGCAACGATGGGCCCGGGCCCGCCCGCCGCGGGCAGGCCACCGGCATACGCCGTCCGTAGCGCCGCGGTGGGCGGCGGGTGAGGGGGGGCTGCGGCCGTGAGGGGGACCGGCGCGACCCGCGCCTGCGTGCGTGGCACGGCCACCGCCTTCCCCGCCTGCTGGAGCGCCACCGAGGTCATCGGCCCCTGGCCCGGGTCGCCGTGCGATCCGGGCACCGTCCCAGGGCCGCCCCCGCAGCCGGACAGGGCGACGGCAGCCAGGGTGACGAGAGCGCTGACAAGGCGAGGCATGGGACGCGAGGATTCTGACACGCGGTCCGGCCGGGGATGCAACCGCACCACGCGGGCGGTGGTCAGGCGGACTTGCTCTCGCCGCCGTCCGTGGAGCCGTCGGCCTGCCGGCTGAGGCCGTACCGGCTGACCAGGTGATCGCTGAGGGGGAGCAGATCGATTCCCTCCGAGCGCCAGTCCGTGCCCATCGAGAACGCCCCGATCTGGTGGGCCGTGGACATCACCCGGAACTCGAACTTCTGGTCCAGGCCGTCGATCGGGTGCGCCGTCGGGTGGCGGGCGAGGGTCGCCGACAGCCGGTAGTGGCCGCCGAGGAGGCGGACCTCGTCGAGCGCCCAGTCGACCGTGAAGCGCTCCCCGGCCGGAGGGCAGCGCAGCTCCCATCCGGAGAAGAAGGTGTTGGTGCCGCCCAGCACATAGCCGTCGCCGCGGTGCACGTGGATGCCACAGATGAGGTCCTCGACCTGCTGCAGCACCTCGCAGTGGATGCGGATCACCATCGGCCTGCCCGAGGCGAAGGTGTGGTGAGGGATCCCGTCCGGGCCGATCAGCTCCACGTCGGTGATGCGCACCTCGCCGGTGCCCCAGCGTCCCGGGGTGTCCTCGACGGCCGCGGACGCCGGGGGCGCCCCCTCGCCCGCGGCGGCGGCCGCCGCCGCGGCGTCGGCGTCCGACCGGTCCGCCACCATCCGCCGGTACACCGAGCACACCTCGCCCGCCGGACCCTGGGCCATCAGCGTGCCGTGGTCGAGGAGGAAGGCGGAGTCGCAGTAGAGCTCGGCCGCCCCGAGGTCGTGGGTCACCAGCACCACCGTCCGCCCCTCGCGCTTGAAGCGGTCGAAGACGTCGAAGCAGCGCTCCTGGAAGCGCGCGTCACCGACCGCCAGCACCTCGTCCATCAGCAGGATGCCGGCGTCGGCCTGGATGGCCACCGCGAAGGCCAGGCGCACCTGCATCCCCGACGAGAAGTTCTTGAGCTTCTGGTCGGCGAACTCCTCGAGCTCTGCAAAGCCGATGATGTCGTCGAGGCGGCTGTGGAGGTCGCGTCGCGTCAGTCCCAGCACCGCGCCGTTGAGGAAGACATTGTCCCGTGCGGTGAGCTCGGGATTGAATCCGACGCCGAGCTCGAGGAAGGGCGACACCCGGCTGTTCACCGCCAGCCGGCCGGCCGTGGGCTGGTAGATGCCCGCCAGCAGCTTCAGCAGCGTGCTCTTGCCGCAGCCGTTGGGCCCGACGATCCCGGTGAAGGTGCCGAAGGGAACCTCCAGAGAGACGTCGCGCAATGCGTACAGCTCGCGGTAGCGGGAGCTGCTGCGCGGATGGACGATGCGCGCCTTGAGCGTGGTGCTGCGGTCGAGGGGCACGCGGAAACGCTTGTCGACGTGCTCCACGGCAATGGCGACACTCACCGCGCGAGTCTACCAAGCGCTCCTCGGCCCCGAGGGGATCATCGAACATCGGTGCGATGCAGACTCCGTGCTACCGTACGCCCCCGCGATGAAAGGACTCATCCTGAGCGGGGGTCGCGGCACCCCCAGCGCGCGCGGCGACGTGGAGCTGACCTGATGGCGTGGAAGCCGCTGCCCGCCGCGATGGAGCGGGTGCTCGAGCAGACCGGCCACATCCCGGCGGCGCAGCGCGCCGGCGCGATCGACGGCGTGATGGTCAAGACCTTCCGCAGGCACGTCGACCAGCGCGGCTACTTCATCGAGCAGCTCAAGCGCGGCGACCTCGACGACGCGGGGAATCCGTTCTGCCCCACCGA
>JAQBPH010000028.1:0-3382 GCA_028287625.1 Chloroflexota bacterium
GGCGCTCATCGCCGAGGGCGAGGGGCACCATCCCGACCTGGCGGTGGGCTGGGGCCGGCTGGAGATCGAGCTCACCACCCACGCGGTGAAGGGGCTCACCCGCAACGACTTCATCCTGGCCGCGAAGATCGACGCCGCCCTGGGCTAACTACCCGACGCGGTGGTCGACCGCTTGAGCTCCCGCGCGACCCGCGAGACCGGCCAAGCTGTCAACCGTGCGCGCGCTGGCGAGCCCAGCGGCTGCGGGCCGCCGGGCGCTACCCCGATCGGTACCACCTCGAACCTGCGCGGTCCGGCGCACAGACCTGGGGCCACACCGACCGCGGCCCGACCCGCAACCCCTGGCGCGGGGACCTCTCCCTGGGGGGCCTCCGCCGGCTCCGCGGCCGCGGTGGCTGCGGGGGTCGTGCCGCTGGCGACCGGCAGCGATGGCTCCGGCTCGACCCGGATGCCCCTACCGGTGCGGCATCTTCGGCTACAAACCCCACCACCGCGCTGTTCCTCTCACCGACCGGGCCGGACTCGTCGTGGCCGCCCCCCGCACGATTTTGCCGCCTGGACAGAGGTCGTCCTCGTCCCGCTTCCGGACGCCGACCAGGCGCGCACCGTGACGTGGTCAGCCGATCTTGGTATGCCACCGACGAGCTCGACGACGCGTTGGCCGAGCTCGAGCAGCGTGGGGCCCCGAGGTTGACGGCGAGCTGTAGGGTCGACGGCTAGGCTGAGGAGCGGCGGGCCCGCGGGGGGCCGATCTTGGCTATTCCATTATTCGCGCGAGATCGAATAAGCTGGCGCGATGAGCGGAGATCCTGGTGGGGGAGCGGGCCCCCGACTCACCAGATCCCACGGGGGACGCTACGTCGCCAGCCTGAGTCTAGCCACCGTGGCTTCGGTCCTCCACGTCGCCCCTCCCTGGTTGCCATCGCTCGTTGCCGCCATCTCATGCGTCGATGCTGCGGGGCTTCTATTCTGGCGAAATGCGTGGACATGGCTCAAGTTCAATGCGGATTGCTGGGATGAGAAGCGACGGAGATTGCAGCAACCCGCGGCTCCATCGGCCGATGAGGTCCTCGGTCAAGGTCCCGTCGCGGAGGAACTCGGCGAGAAGATAGAGGGGCACGAGGGTCACAGCGGTGAGGTCGGCACTCGGCGGCGTGGACGCCACCCCTAGATTTATTCCTAAAGGCTATAACGCCAGCTATTCTCGGCACCGTGCACGTCAGCCACCAGTGATTATTCCTAAATGCTATAATGTACACATGTTCGAGACTTCCAGTAGGAGCAGTGGCCACCTCGCCAGTGAGTCGTGCAGCCATGACTATGAGCGACTGCGCCGCTCACTGATCGACCTGCGCAGACGAAGTGGGGTTACTCAGACAGGGCTCGCTCGGGGTTTGAACACCGTCCAGCCGGCCATCGCTCGACTGGAGGCAGGCGAGGGCGAGGTGCGGCTTTCATCTATTGATCGGTATGCGGAAGCCCTCGGCCATCGCTTGGTCTGGAAAGTGGCTCCAGGGGATGCTCATGTTCAGCCTGCAGTAGGTGACGAAGTTCTTCTCCGGCTAGCAGAGCTCCGCATGGGTCGAGGACTTGGCCAAGAGAGACTTGCCGCAATGATGGGCATGTCTCAGTCTTCCGTATCCAAGTTCGAGGCGGGTCAACATTCTCCCAAGTTCTCTACCGTGCAGCGATTCGCGCGGGCCCTCGGTGTGGAACTCACATGGACGCTCGAACCACTTGACCTTACGCAGTCAACCACGGCCGCACCGACAATCTTCCGTGCACCTTCGCGCAACCTCATCTTCACCGGCCGCGACCAGCTCCTGACCGACCTAGACGCTGCACTCGCCTCGGGAACCCACACCGCCCTGGTCCAGGCCATCACAGGGATGGGCGGCGCGGGCAAGACCCAGCTCGCCATCGAGTACGCGCACCGCCACCGCAACGACTACCGCGTCATCTGGTGGATCCGCGCGGAGACGCCCGAGACCCTGCTCGAGGACCTGGCCGCGCTGGCCACCCCACTGGGCTTGACCATACCCACCGACACGCCACCGGCTGATGTCGCCGCGACCGTGCGCCGCGAGCTGGAGGCCAACCCCGGCTGGCTGCTCGTCTTCGACAACGCCGAGAGCCTCGACGTGATCCGCGACCATCTCCCCGACCGCGGCCACGTGCTCATCACCTCGCGCAACCCCGCGTGGCGCGGCCGGGCCACTGTGCTCGCTGTCGACGTCTGGTCGCCCCAAGAGGCGGTCTCCTTCCTCCTCACCCGCACCGGGCGGAGCGACGCCGATGGCGCTGCCGCGCTGGCCGAGGCCCTGGGCCACCTCCCCCTCGCCCTGGAGCAGGCGAGCGCCTATATGGAGGAGCGCGAAACGCCCTTCGCCCGCTACCTGCAGCTCTACCGAGGTCGCGGCGGCGCGAAGTTGCTCGCCCGGCATGGGCCGCGGGACTATGCCGGGACGGTGGCGACCACTTGGGCCCTGTCCTTCGACCAGGTCCGAAGGACCTCTCCCGCTGCGGCTGAGCTGCTGGAGCTGTGCGCCTTCCTGGCACCCGAGGCCATCCCCGAAGACCTCTTCCAGCCTGGTGAGCAAGGTCTTCTACCTCCAGCGCTGAGGGACGTGGATGACAGCGAGTTCGAGGGGGCCATCGGGGTCCTCCGCCGGTACTCGCTCATCCAGCGCAGCGAGGGGACCCTGACCCTTCATCGACTCGTCCAGGAAGTGGTCCGGGACTCCCTGTCGCGACGCCTCCTACGCACGCGCGTAACTGCGGGCGTGCTCCTCCTCCGCGCTGCCTTCCCCCAGCGCAGTGATGACACACGCACCTGGGAGCGATGCGGCCAACTCCTGCCGCACGCCCTGGCCGTGGCCGTACATGCCGAGAGCCTTGCGACTGAACCACCAGCCACGAGCTGGCTACTCAACCGCGTCGCGACGTACCTCCAGGGACGCGCCGAGTTCGTCCCCGCCCGGCGGGGCTTCGAGCGCGCCCTCGCCATTGCCGAGGCCGCCTACGGGCCCGACCACCCCGACGTCGCCACCAACGTCGGCAACTTGGCCAGCGTCCTCCGGGAGCTCGGTGACCTGGCGGAGGCGCGGCGGGGCTTCGAGCGTGCGCTCTCCATCGCCGAGGCCGCCTACGGGCCCGACCACCCCACCGTCGCCGCCGGGGTCAACAACCTGGCCAGCGTCCTCCGGGAGCTCGGTGACCTGGCGGGGGCGCGGCGGGGCTTCGAGCGTGCCCTCTCCATCGCCGAGGCCGCCTACGGGCCCGACCACCCCCACGTAGCCACCCGCGTCAGCAACCTGGCCCGCGCCCTCCCGGACCTCGGCGACCTGCCGGGGGCGCGGCGGGGCTTCGAGCGTGCCCTCGC
>JAQBPH010000035.1:0-7521 GCA_028287625.1 Chloroflexota bacterium
CGGGGGATCGGGAAATCTGCGCTGGCCGTCCAGTTCGCGCTGGCCGCCCACCAGGCCGGTGCCACCGTGCTCGCCGGCCGCTGCGACGAGGAGACGCCGTTCCCGTACCAGCCCTTCGTCGAGGCACTGCGCCACGTCGCCGAGACCCTGCCCCTCGAGGAGCTGAGCGGCAGTCTCGGCCGTGACGGCCCCGAGCTGGCACGACTGCTCCCCGTCCTCCACGAACGCATGCCCACCCTGCTCGCGCCGGGGCCCGCCGCCGATGGCGAGCGCTACCAGCTGTACGAGGCGGTCGCCCGCCTGCTGGCCCGCCTGGCCCAGGGCCGGCCGCTGGTCCTCATCCTCGAGGACGTCCAGTGGGCGCAGAAGTCGACACTGCTGCTCCTCCGCCACATCGCGCGCTATCCGGCGCCGCTTCCGCTGCTCGTCATCGCGACCTGCAGCACCGAGCACGGGGGCGCGCACGTCGAGACGTTCTCCGATCTGCGACGTGACGACCTGGTCGTCGAGATCGCGCTGCCGGGTCTGGACGAGCCCGACGTGGCCGCGCTCGTGGCCGCGGTCGGCGGGATCTCCTCGCTGCTGAGCGAGCGCATCGCCCAGGTCAGCGAGGGAAACCCTCTCTACGTCCGCGAGATCGCGAGGCATCTCGCCGAGAGCGGGGCGTCCGAGCTCAGCATCCCGCGGTCTGTGCGTGGCGCGATCATGCGCCGGCTCGACCTCCTGCCACGACCGGTCCTCGAGACCCTGACCATCGGTGCCGCCAGCGGCCGGGACTTCTCGCTCGAGACCCTGTGCCTGGTCACCGATCGCGAGGAGGTGGAGGTCCTCGCCGAGCTGGATGTGGCGGAGCGCGAGCGGATCATCGTCCCGCTCCCGGGAGCCCTGGATGTGTGGTCGTTCTCCCACGCCCTGGTGCGCGAGACGCTGTACGAGGACATCTCGCCCGCCCGCCGCGCCCGGCTCCATCGCTCCATCGCCGAGGTGCTGGTGACGAGCGCCGACGGCCCCACCCCGCAGCTCGCCGAGGTCGCCCGCCACCTCGCGGCGGCGGGGTCCCCGGTCGACCTGGCGCGCGCGTTCGTCTATGCGCGCAGCGCCGGCCAGGCCGCCGCCGAGAAGCAGGCGTTCGAGGAGGCCGCGGCCCAGTACGAGCTCGCCCTGCGCCTCCTCGACCGCGCTCCCGAGGTGGACGAGATGCACCGCTGCGCGGTGCTGATGGCCCTCGCCGAGGCGCGGGCGAAGAGCGGTGACACCAGCGCCAGGGCCGCATACCACGGCGTCGTGGAGCTGGCACGGCGCGGCGAGTCGCGGTGTGGCGCCGAGTGCCTGGCTCGGGCTGCGATCGGGATGGCGGACAACACCGTGAGCGCGGGGGCCGTGGACCACGCCGGCATCGGGTTGCTCGAGGAGGGGCTCTCGACCCTCGGTGACGCCAGCCCATCGCTGCGCGCCCAGTTGCTCGGCCGCCTCGCCGGCAGGCTCTACGACGTCCCCGACTCGCTCGCACGTCGCGACGCCCTCAGCGCCGAATCCGTCGCCCTGGCGCACCAGGTCGGAGACCCCCTGGTCCTCGCCGCCTGCCTCCACGCCCGCACGTACGCGATGTGGGGGCCGGGGGGGGCCGCGGAGCGGCTGGCCTCCGGCCTCGAGATCACGCGGCTGGCAGAGCGGGGCGGCGACGTCGAGCTCGCGCTCCACGGGCACGCCTGGTGCCAGATCGCGCATCTCGAGATGGGCGACGTCGCATCCCTCGACAGGGATCTGGTCACCTACGAGGCGCTGACCGGCCAGCTCCGTCACCCGCACGTCCGCTGGTACGCACGCACCCGGCAGGCGATGCGTGCCCTGCTCGCCGGGAATCTCGACACCGGCGAGCGGATGGCTCGGAGGGCGCTCGAGGTGGGGTGGGCGGCACGGCGCATGGAGGTCGAGAAGACGTTTGCGACGCAGATGACCATGGTCTGGCTGGAGCGCCCGACGGCCGAGGCACTGCAGTTCCTCGAGGCGGGGCGGCTGGCGAGCGAGAGCCGCATGCCGGTGAACTCCAAGCACCCGTTGTGCTGGCAGGCCACCCTGGGGGCGGTGGCGCTTGCCCTGGGGGAGACGGAGACCGCGCGCGCAGCGGTCGACCACCTCACCGCCGTGGGTCTCTCCAGCATCCCGCGGACCGAGCTGTGGAGCTGCACCATGGCCTGCCTCAGCGCCCCGCTGGCACGCCTGGGCTCCCCCGAGGCGGTGTCCGCCCTCCACGAGCTGCTGCTCCCCCACGCCGGCACCAACGCCCAGATCGCGGGAGCGGTCGCTTTCGCCGGTTCCTTCTCCCATCACCTCGGAGTGCTGGCAGCCGCGATGCGCCGCTGGGACGAGGCCGAGCACCACTTCGCCACCGCGGCAGCCATGCACGCGAGGATGGGGGCGGCCGTGCACCTGGCGCACACCCGGGTGGAATGGGCGGCGATGCTCGCCACCCGAGAGCTCCCCGGCCTCGGGGAGCGCTGCGACGCCCTGCTGGAGAGCGCCGATGCGCAGGCCACCGGGCTCCGCCTGCCGGCTCTGAGCCGGCGCATCGCCGACCTTAGAGGCTCCGGCTGACCGGCCTCAGCCCGGGCATGGGTACCGCCGGACGGGTGGTCGTACTGCATCTCCATCGTGGGTACTGCGGCGTGGAGGCGTCGTGCGGGCCGGCTGACGATATCGAGCGATTCCACGGGCCGGAGCACGACAGAGATGGAGGCCGCCCGACCGGGCGACCCCTTTGCCGCGGGAGATGGTGGGCACAGCCATGGGATGGACACGGCGCCGCAGCCTGCGGTTCCTCCTCGCGTTCCTCGCAGGCCTTCTGGGCATGGCAGTTCTGGTCGCCTTCCGTCCTCTCCCGGTGGGAGCGGTGTCCGGGGCCCGAGTGTTCGTCGTCAGCGATCCCCCGGCGTCTGTCAGCGAGTACCCGCCGGGGGCGACCGGGAATGCGGGCGCCACGCACCATCAGTGGCTCCAGCACCGGGCTCGGCGGATCGACGGGTGTGGCCCTCGACCCCGCCGGGACCCTCTACGTGACCAACTGGTTCCGCAGCTGTGTCACCGAGTACGCCGCGGGAGTGGGCGGAGACGTCATCCCCACGCGCACCATCGTCGGGCCGAGCACCGGGCTGCAGTCACCGAACGGAGTCACCCGCGACGCCAGGGGAACGCTCTACGTCGCCAACCACGACTCGAGCATCACCGAGTACGCGGCGGGGGCGGATGGTGACGCACGGCCGGTCCGCACCATCGCCGGTTCGAATACAGGGCTGTGGTTCCCCTATGGCGTGGTCGTGGATCCCACGGGCCTTCTCTACGTCGCAAACCGCGAGAGCATCACCGAGTACGCAGCCGGAGCGAGCGGCAACGTCGCGCCGGTCCGCACGATCGCCGGTCCCGGTACCGGGCTCGGAGAACCGAGGGGTCTCGTCCTCGACGCCGCGGGAAACCTGTATGTCAGCAATGAGATGGGTGACAGCATCACCGAGTACGCCGCCGGCGCCAGCGGGGACGCCCGTCCCATCCGCACCATCAGCGGCCCCACCACCGGGCTCGCCTGGCCGGACGGACTCGCCCTCGACGCAGAGGGAACCCTGTACGTGGCCAACAACTCGGGCTCCACGATCACCGCCTACCCGGCGGGAGCGAACGGAGACGCACGTCCCAGCCGCACGATCACCGGGGTCCAGAGCCCGGTGGCGGTGGCGGTGGCGGTCACGCCCTCTGCCGCAGCCATTCCGCCGGCACGCACCCCGGCGCCCACGCCGGCACCAGCACACTCCTCGGTGCCCTCCCCGTCCGACCAGGCTCCGGCACCGGCGTCCTCGAGCCCGACGCCGGATGGGCCCGCACCCGACCGGGCCATCGCGGGTCCTGTGACAGGGTCGAGGGTCGACCGCGCCGGCACCGCGTCTCCCCCGCCGTCCACGGGATCGCCCGCGGTGTTCCGCGGGCCACCGATCAACCCCTCGGCCCCACCTCTGCTCCTTCAGCACGCGCTGGTCGTCGCGGCGGTGGTATCGATGACCCTGATCGCCTTTCCCGCCGAGCTGTTCAACAGCACGGTGAAGGACAACTACGACGAGATTCGGGGCTGGTTTCGATGGCTTCGGCTCCCGTTCGAAGGCATGACGGCGCTCCAGCGCGTCGCGGGCCGTGGCTGGACGGCGTGTGCCCTGGTCGCTGTGCTGGCGGCAGCCCTCTACACCCCTGTCATCGGCCGGCTCGAGCGCTTTCACGACGCCTCCCCCTGGTCGCTGTACCTGGGCACGCTGGCCGGCCTGGTCGTGGTGACGGCGAGCCTCGACCTGCCGGCGATGGCGTATCTGCGACTCCGTCACCGGGAGCAGGCGCTCGTCCGGGCGTTTCCCGCGACGTTGCTCTTCGCCGGGATCTCCCTGGTCATCGTCCTCGCCGCACATCTGCATGTCGGCTACCTGTACGGGCTGGTGGCCGGGTATGCACTGAAGAAGGGTCTGACCGGCACTGAGGAGGAGCCCCGGGCGGAGGAGGGCAGGGCAGTCGCGCTCTCCTGCCTGGTGATGTTCGTCGTCAGCCTGAGCGCCTGGGCGCTGCGCCCGACGATCAGCGCCCTGCTGGGGGGTCACCACACCGCGGGGATCGGAACAGCCGTCAACGCGATGCTCGCGATGGTGATCGGGGGTGGTCTGGAGACCGTCATCTTCGGGCTGGTCCCGCTGACGTTCCTCGACGGCGCCACGGTACGCCGCTGGAGCCGCCTCGCTTGGAGAGCTCTGTTCATCCTCGGTCTCTGGTTGCTGGCGAGCGTGCTCCTCTCGGAGGAGGACGTCGTGACCACGGGGCCCGCGCTCACGGTTCTCGTTCCCTTTGTCCTCTTCGGGGTCCTGTCCGTGCTCTTCTGGGGATACTTCTTCGTGGGGGGGCTCCTCACGGGCAGGCGGGGCCGGGCCGCGCCCTCAGCCTGAGGAGCCGCCGCCGGGCGGCTCCAGAACACGGCGGCATGTCTTGGTCACGGGCCATGACTGATCGCTTCTCTTCTATACGATGCGGAACTCGGGTTTTGACCTCCATCCCGCGGACGCGTATAAAGGGCGGACTCCTCTGCGAAAGCTGGACGGCCGCGCTGGAGGGGACGGCGTCGACCGGAGGCATGCACCATGGCGGTGGGTCTGCTGGCTGGGCGATTGTTCCTCGCGGCCGTGTTCGCGGTCGCCGCCCTGGCCAAGCTCTCCGATCGCGCCGGTTGGCGTCGGACGGTGGGCGACTTTCGAGTTCCCGCGAGAGTCGTTGCGCCGGTTGCGCTCCTCGTTCCCCTTGCAGAGTTCGCCACCGCCGCCGCACTGCTCCCCACAGCGTCAGTGCGCTGGGCCGCACTCGGGGCGCTGGCGCTGCTCGGTGCCCTGTCGGCCGCGATCGCCGTCCAGCTCGCTCGCGGGCACCGGCCAGACTGTCACTGCTTCGGAAAACTCCACTCAGCGCCGATCGGCCGGTCGACATTGGTGCGCAACGGCGTCCTCGCGGCGATCGCCGGGTTTGTGGCCTGGGGAGGGTGGGCTGACGCGGGGCGTGGCGTGACCGACGGGCTGGGCGGCCTGAGCGTGCCCCCCTGGTTGAGCGCTTCGACGGCTGTCCTCGTCCTGGCCGGCCTCGGCCTCCAGGGCTGGCTCCTCCTCAACCTTCTCCGCCAGAACGGACGGATCCTCCTGCGGCTGGACGCGCTCGACGCCGGTCGCGTCACCGGTCCGGCGGTGGGCACCGCGCCTCGGCCCGCTCCGACCGCCGGGCTCGCCATCGGCACTCCGGCTCCGGACTTCAGCCTCCGCGGGGTCGACGGAGAGACCCTGACGCTGGCATCGCTGAGGGCAGGACACGAGCCTCTGCTGCTGCTCTTCACCGACCCCACGTGTGGTCCGTGCTTGGAGTTGCTGTCGGAGGTGGCGAGGTGGCAACGCGAGTGGTCGCCGCGGCTGTCGATCGCCGTCATCAGCCGCGGCGATGCGACGGCGAACCGGGCGAGCTCTGAAGCGCACCGCGTTCGCAACCTCCTTCTCCAGCGGGACGACGAGGTCGCCAGAATGTATCGCTGCGCCGGCACCCCGAGCGCCGTCCTCATCGGGTCGGACGGTCGCATCAGCAGCCCGGTGGTGGGTGGGGCAGATGCCATCCGCAGCCTCGTCGCGCAGGCGGTCGGCGAGAGGCACGCCACCCCTGCTGTGCCGCCTGCAGCACCGGCCGGGAATGGTCGGCCCGCGAGGGACCACAGGCGGGCATCGCGTCCGCTCGCACCTGCGGTCGGAGAGCTGGCGCCGCATCTGGCTCTGCCGGATCTGCACGGCAGGATGGTCGATCTGAGCGATCTTCACGACCATGAGGTGCTCCTCCTCTTCTGGAGTCCCGACTGCGGTTTCTGCCAGCAGCTGCTCGACACCGTCAAAGCCTGGGAGCGGGAGCGTCGTCCCGACGGGCGCAGGCTGCTGCTCGTCTCCACCGGCTCCGCCGAGGCCAACCGGGCGCTGGGACTGCGCTCGCCCGTGCTGCTGGACCCGGCGCGCACGGTGATGCGCGCCTTCGGCGCCCACGGCACGCCCATGGCGGTGCTCATCGACGCCACGGGGGCGATCGGCTCTGCGCTTGCCGCCGGTGTCGCCCAGGTGCGCGCGCTGGCGGAAGCGGATGCGCGGCAACCCGTCACCACCACAGGCGATGCACGATCCGACCACAGGGACGGCCGCGTGTGAGCGGACGTCCTCATCGTCTCGGGAGCAGGAGGAGGAGCCCATGAGCGATCCCCCGGAGAACCACCGCTTCGACGAGCTCGCCAAGGCGCTTGCGACTGCGAGCAGCTCCCGGCGCGGGTTCATCAAACGACTGGCCGCGGGCATCGCAGGGGGGGCGGTGGCGCTCGTCGGTGGTGGAGGCGCGGTCCTCGCCGCGAGTCGCTGCAGCCCGGCCGGGCACGCGTGCGTCCACCACCACGACTGCTGTTCGGGCTTCTGCGATGCATCGCACCATCCGGCTCGCTGTGCCACGCGGCCGAAGCCGCCGCCACCGCCAACGTCGCCGCCACCGCCGCCGAGGCCGCCGCCGCCACCGGTGCCCTAGCAGCCGGCACCGCCGCGCACCCGCGCTCGTGGCGGTTGTGTCGTGGGAGGCGCATGGGAAGCTGGTCGATGAGGAAACCGGTGATGACCACGGAGACGAAGCCGACGACGCTCATCGCGTATCGGGTGTCGGAGTCCCCAGCGATGCGCCTCGTGCGTGCTCCCGTGGCGCGCGAGTGGATGACGGCGACGCGCGAACGCTTCGCCCACCGCTGTCTGCCGCTGCTCATCGCCAACGAGGCCGGTTGGCTGATCTGCAGCGGCAACGCCCTGCGTGCCACGTGGGACGGAGGGGACGACATCTCCAGCCTCACCGTGGAACCGTTGCACGGACCCGCGCCGGTGCCGGCGCTGAGCCATTTCGGTCACGGCATTCTCACCTGGCACATCCCCTACCTCTTCCGCACCGCGCCGGGCT
>JAQBPH010000042.1:0-4850 GCA_028287625.1 Chloroflexota bacterium
CTGCTGCCTGGGGCACCACGCCCGACGTGCAGCGCCGCGTCTGTCCCTCAAGAGGACCCTGACCGGAGGACGGTCCCTCTGCTCCGGCCCACGGCCCGGCCGGGTCAGAGCCCGGGCAGGGCGGGGAGGGGGATGCCGAAGGGTTGGGCGGGGGTGGGCGTCGCCCGGGGTCCGGCGTTGTGGACGGTGACCGATCCGTGCATCGCCTGGTAGCCGTAGAGACGGCAGTAGTAGGCGTAGCGGCCGGGGGTCCTGAAGGTGAAGAACCAGCTGGCCCCGTTTCCGAAGGGCCCGCTGTCGCCCAGGCCGTCGGGGCCGTCACCCGGGCCCTGGCCGGCGCACGCGGCCGGGGTGCAGCGGGTGACGGTGTGCGCGGTGGCGGTGTTGTTGAACCAGGTCACCGTCGCGCCGTCGCGGATGTCGATCTCGGCGGGGGCGTAGCAGGAGCCGGTGCCGCAGCCGGAGGGCGACTCCTCGATGAGCACCCGCTCCCCCTGCGACGTCGTGACCCCGGCGCGGGTGGTCAGCGGAGCGTGGATCGCAGGGAGCACGAGCATCGCGAGCAGGGCGACACCGCTGCCGGCGGCGACCTTTCGGGGTGGGCGAGGCCCGTGCATGCTGATCTCCCGCCGAGCCGGCTCGACCATCCCGACGTCACCCGAGTCCGGATTGTTCCGTGAGTATGGACCGGACACGGCGGGCGCGGGTCTCCGAAACTCGTGGTGGACGCGGACGGGTGCACCGCGAGTCACCGGTCGCGGCGGTGGCGGGCGGCTATGCTGCGTGGTCCGTGAGCTCCTACGAGCAGCTGCCCTCCGGACTGCCGGTTCCCGCCGACGACGGCGCGGCCGATCACCTGCCGGGCCGTGCCCTGGCACCGCTGCCGCTGCGATCGACGGGCGGTGGGGAGGTCGACCTCGGCGCTCTCGCCGGCGGGCGCACCGTGCTCTACATCTATCCCCGCACCGGCACACCCGGCGAGCCGCTGCCCGCCGGCTGGGACGGCATCCCCGGCGCCCGGGGCTGCACTCCCGAGGCCTGCTCCTTCCGCGACCACCATGCCGAGCTGCGCGCCGCCGGCGCCGCCGTGCTGGGGCTCTCGGCGCAGAGCGGGACCGACCAGGACGAGGCGGCCGGCCGCCTGCGGCTGCCCTATCCGCTGCTCGCCGACCCCGAGCTGCAGCTCGCCGAGCAGCTCGGACTGCCGACCTTCTCGGTCGACGGCATGGTCCTGTACCGGCGCCTCACCCTGGTCGTCCGCGACGGGGTGGTGGAGCATGCCTTCTATCCCGTCTTCCCGCCGGACGCGCACGCCGCGCAGGTGCTGCAGTGGCTGCGCGAGCATCCGGCGGGATGAGCATTCTCGCGTTCGCGCCGAGGGCGGCGCGCGGTGCAATCGCATGGAACCGTGCGTGCCTTTCGATCGGGGCGCCGCCCGACGATTCAATCAGACCAATCGCACGCATCTGGCCGCAACCGCGCAGGTTTTTCCGCGTCCGGACGTCTCATCCGCGCATCATCGGAGACCTGGGGAGAGAAGCGGTGTCGAGAGCACGTCACCAGCCCGGTGACCGGGAACCGGCCCCGGGCGAACATGAGGGGGACACCGTGCACATCATCGTCACCTGCGAGTGCTGTGGCCGCCGCCACTCGCTCGCCCGGCCGCTGGACCGGCCGCAGATCCTGCACCTGATCTGCCACGACTGCGAGCGCTGCCTGCGCGTCGAGGTGAGCGCCCGCGACATGCGGCGGGATGCCCCGGTCAGCGCCGCCCGCTAGCCTCCGGCCCGCCGTTGCGGGCGTGGTGGGTGCGCGGGCACGGAGCGATCGGGGAGTGCCACCAGGAGCCGTTGCCCCGGTGGACGCTCACCTCGTGGCCGCAGCCGCGGCATCGGGCGCAGAACTGATAACCGGCGCTGTTGCAGAGCCGTCGGAACCCGGCGAGGTTGTGGCCCCGCTGCCGTGCCTCGAGCGCGGCGGCGTCGATGGCGGCGATGGAGGCGCCCGAGCCCGTCCCGCCGGGGGCGTTCACGTGATCTCCGGCGCGCGCCAGGTCGGCTCGAGGTTGACCTCGGCGTTGGCGATCATGCGCACCGCGCGGAGCCGCAGCCCCTGGGGCGGCATCAGCTCGGACACCAGCCTCCCGCCCATCGGCGTGTCCATGAAGGGCATGAAGCGGTCGGGGAACCCCGGCATGGTGCAGCCGATGCAGATGCCGCCGACGCTGGGGCATCCGCCGATGCCGCCCATCCAGCCGCGCTTGGAGACGTTGCAGTTGACCACCGATCCCCAACAGCCCTGCTTGGCCAGGCACTTGCTGGAGTTGAAGGAGGTGGCGAAGTCGGCCTGCTCGTTGAAGCCGGTCCGGGAACAGCCCTCGCGGGCCATCATGTTGAAGAGCCATGTCGGCCGCCCCAGCTGGTCGAGCGAGACGGTCTCGGTCAGCCCGGCGAGATGGAAGAGCACGGCGAGCAGCGTCTCCATGATGTTGTCGGGCTTCGCCGGGCAGCCGGGCACGTTGATCACCGGCAGCTCGCACCGCGACCGCCAGCCCTTGCCGAGGTAGTCGGTGAGGCCCATGGCGCCGGTGGGGTTGCCGAGCATCGCGTGCATGCCGCCGTAGGCGGCGCAGGTGCCGACGGCGACCACCGCCCAGGCGTGGTGGACGAGGCGGTCGATCCACTCGCAGGTGGTGATCGGCTGCCCGGTCACACGGTCGGTGCCGAACGCCGCCCAGTAGCCCTCCTCCTTGTTGTTCTCGTTCGGCACCGAGCCCTCGAAGACGACCACGAAGGGGTCGAGCTCGCCGCGCTCCGCGCGATAGAACCAGTCCATGAACTCCTCGCCGACCTCGTAGGCGAGGAAGGGATTGTGGAGGTGCACCCTGGGAAGGCCGGGGATGGTGCCGAGGAGCACGTCCTCGATGCTCGGCTGGGTGGCTGCCGTCATCGACACCGAGTCGCCGTCACAGCTGAGCCCCGCGGTCATCCAGAGGATGTGCACCTCGTCCACGGCGGAGGCGCCGCGGAAGCTGGGGTACCCGGACCCGGACCCGGCCATGTCGATGTGCCCTCCGGCCCGCAGCGCGACGCGGACCCGAACGATCTCCAGATGCCCGTGCCGACGACATGCAGGTGCGCCGACGAGAAAAAGTATCACGGCGCCGTCCGCAGAGGAACCGGAGGTGCGGGTGTGAACCCGGTTCTCTGACGATTGGCCGCGGTGTTGTGAGGGTACTCACAGCTCATGAGTGAGCCGGGCTCCCAGATCATCGTCTGTCTCAACTGCGGCCGCAGGAACCGCGTTCCCGATGCGGCGCCGGGCAGGCCCAGCTGCGCCATCTGCCACAGCCCGCTGCCGTGGTCGGTGACCGCGGGCGACGACACCTTCGACCGTGTCGCCGCCGGCTCCGACCTCCCCGTGCTGGTCGACCTGTGGGCACCGTGGTGCGGTCCCTGCAAGGTGGTCTCGCCGCTGGTCGAGCGCGCCAGCCAGGCCTTCGCCGGACGCCTCAAGGTGGTCAAGGTCAACGTCGACGAGGCGCCCGGCGTGGCCTCGCGATTCGGCGCCCGGGGCATCCCCACGCTGCTGCTGCTCGACCACGGGCGCGAGCTGTCGCGGCAGGTGGGCGCGGTGCCCTGGCAGCAGCTGGAGCGCTGGATCGAGAGCACCCTCAGCACCCTTCCCGCCGGCCGCAGCTGACCGGGCGGGATTCCCCGCCCCTGGTCAGAGCAGCAGGTCGAAGAGCCGGAAGGCGCGCTCCCAGTCCTCCGACGAGGGGTTGCGCACGGTTCCGTCGATGACGGTGAAGGCGTGGGCGAGAGCGACGCTGAGGCCGCCGACGACGCTCGGGATCCGCGCCTCGGTCCCGTCCGCGAGGGAGAGGTCGAGCGGGGGCAGGGTGGCGAGCTGCTCGAGGATGGGGGTGAGCTCGATGTCCGGCTCGACTCGCCGCTCGAACTCGTGGATGCACTGCTGCAACCCCCTGGTGATGGGGAGGTCGTGGGGCTGCACGATGTCGCGGCCGCTGGCCGTCGCCTTCGCCTCGGCGACCACGATGAGGTCGTGGAGCTTGCGCCCGACGAACTCGTCGTAGCGCTTGAGGTCGCTCTTGTCGACGTCGAGGTCGGCGACGCTGCGGAAGAAGCGCTCGAACCTGGAGACGCCCATCACCGGCATGGGGAAGCCCTCCGTGGAAGTGTTCGTGGGCCAGCCTTCCCCGTTCGCGCTCGGGCGACCCGTGGTTCAGGGGCGGCCCAGGGCCGCTCTGCCGCCGGTTGAGGTTCGCGGCAGTTCTGCCGCCGGTGGAGATGCGCGGTGGGCCGCTCTGCCGCCGGTTGAGGTTCGCGGCAGTTCTGCCACCGGTTTTCACCGGGGGGAGGCTGCGCCTCCCCCCGCTCATGCCAAAGACATCGTGCGCTGGCGCGCCCGATGCCGTGGCATACCCCCCACCACGCCGGCACTCGCCGGCGACGCGCGCTTCGCGCGCTTGTCGTGAAGGGTCGACGGGCAGAGGTCCCACGAGGAACGCTGCGCGTTCCTCACAACGCACCCGCCGAGCGGCTTCCGGGGTGGGTGCTTGACGCCCCGCATGGGCATCACGCGCGACCCGGCGGCGCCTCGCTGCGCCGCCGTCTCTGCGGATCTGGGGGTTTCCACGAGGAACGCTTCGCGTTCCTCATGTGGTGCCTCGGCCGGTGGCTGCGCAAATTGCGATCGCGAAGCGAGCGCCGCCGGCGAGTGCCGGCGAGGGGGGGCGGGAGCCGGCATCGGGCGCGCCAGCGCACGATGTCTTGCGACCAGACGGGGGGGACGCAGTCCCCCCCGAGTAAGAACCGGCGGCAGAGCGG
>JAQBPH010000059.1:0-5440 GCA_028287625.1 Chloroflexota bacterium
CCGGGGCCGCGGCGGCGCTGCCCGGCACCGGCCGCGCCGGCGGCGACACCGGCCACTGCGCCGGTGGGCTGCAGTTCGGCGGCCTGCTCGTCGCCCCTCCCTGCGCGCCCACCTGGGGCGGCGGCGACAACGGCGGCGCCACCTCCCAGGGGGTGACCCGGACCACCATCGAGGTGGTGCTCTACCGGCCCAAGCGCAACGCGGCCGTCGACGCCATCGTCTCGTCGCAGGGCATCAGCAGCAGCCCGCAGCAGGAGCAGGACTTCCGCGACCGGGCCACCACCTTCATCAACACCCGCTACGAGCTGTACGGCCGGAAGGTCCACCTCGACGTCTTCCAGGGCCAGTGCGAGTTCGCACCGCCGGACATCCCCTGCCTGCGCAACGAGGTCGACACCGCGGCCGCCACCTACCACCCCTTCGCGGCGATGTGGTTCAGCGTCGCCGGCGAGGTCTACGACGAGCTGAGCCGCAAGGGCATCATCAGCTTCGGAGGGCTCAGCAACGCCTTCAACATCGCCCACCGCCCCTACCTCTACGGCCTGCTCATGGGACAGGACGAGCAGGCCGCCCTGGCCAGCGAGTACTGGTGCAGGAAGCTCGCCAACCAGCCGGCGCGCTTCGCCGGCGATCCCCTGCTGCAGCGGCTGCCGCGCAAGGTGGCGATCGTCGCCGACGACCTCGACATCCTGCGACCCGCTCTCGACCAGCTGCAGGCGGGCATCCAGCGGTGCGACCGCAACGGCGCGCAGATGGCCCTCTACTCGCTGGACACCAGCACCGCCGTCGCGCAGTCCGCGACCCTGATGGCCAAGCTGAAGAGCGCCAACGTCACCACCATCATGTGGGCCGGCGACCCCATCTTCCCGGTCTTCGGCACCCACGCCGCCACCTCGCAGGCGTACTTCCCCGAGAACGTCATGGAGGGCGGGGGCCTGATGGACATCGACATCCTGGCCCGCGCCTACGACCCCCAGCAGTGGCAGCACGCCTTCGGCATCAGCGACCTGCCGGCGTTCCAGTCGGTCGACCGCTCGGACGGGGCGAAGGTCTACCGGGCGACGGGAGGGACGGGGCCCGTGCCGCTGGCCGCGTTCGGGTGGACGGGCTACGCCATGATCGCCAACTCTCTGCAGCTGGCGGGGCCGGCGCTCACCCCGCTGACCTTCGAGCGGGCCACCCTCACCAGCCCGTCCTACGGTGGCTGGCGCACGGTGCACGACCCCCACGTCCCCTACCTGCACTTCGCCCCGGGCAAGTACACGTGGATCAGCGACGCCCGCGAGGTGTACTGGAACGCCTCCGCCACCTCGGAGTTCGACGGCAGGCCCGGCGCCTACCAGCAGCTGAACGGCGGCCAGCGCTACGTCGCCGGCGAGTGGACGGCCGGAGAGCCGAACCTGCCCCCGGGGGTGTGACCGTGCCCGAGCGTCTGCGCGGGCCGCGCACCGCGCTGCGGATCGCCGCCGGAGCGGTGGCGCTGGTGGCCGCCGACGAGCTGCTCTTCGGCCGCGGACGGGTCACCCACGTCGGGGTGCTGCCGCTGCCCACCGGCATCCCCCTCGGCATCCTCGTCAACGGGATGGTGATCGGCACCCTCTACGCGCTGGTGGCGCTGGGACTGATCCTTGTCTACCGGGCCGACCGGCTGATCAGCTTCGCCCAGGTGGGGCTGGGCGCGGTGCCGGCGGTGCTGGCGCTGCTGCTGGTCACCGACCGCCACCTCTCCTACTGGGTCGCCGCCGCGGTGATGCTGGCCGGCGCGGCGCTCACCGGCGCCCTCGTCGAGGTGGTGGTGATGCGCCGCTTCCGGCGCTCGCCGCGGCTGGTGGCCACGGTCGCCACCATCGGCCTCGCCCAGGTGCTCGCGGTGATCGAGATCGCCATGCCGGCGCTGGTGTCGGGGCGGACGCTGGCGCCGCCGGAGTTCCCCACCCCCTTCCGCGGGCTGCGCTTCGAGCTCGGCGGGATGATCTTCGACGGCGACCACATCGCGATCCTCGTGGTCGCGGTGGCGCTGATGGCCGGGCTCGCCGGCTTCCTCCGGCTGAGCCGGTACGGGGTCGCGGTGCGCGCCGCCGCCGAGAACGCCGACCGCGCCGCGCTGCTCGGCATCCCGGTGCGCCGGCTGTCGACACTGGTGTGGGTGGTGGCCGCGATCTGCTCGGCGATCGCGGTGTTCATGCGGGCGCCGGTGACCGGGCTCTCCCCCGGTGCGAGCGTCAGCCCCACGGTGCTGCTCTACGGCCTCGCCGCGGCGGTGGTGGCGGGGATGGAGAGCCTGCCGCTGGCGCTGCTCGCGGGCATGGGCATCGGGGTCATCGACCAGAGCGCCTTCTTCGGCACCTCGAGGCCCGACCTCAGCGCCGCGCTCATGCTCCCGATCATCCTCGGCGCCCTGCTGCTGCGCCGGGGCACGGTGAGCCGCGCCTTCGACACCGGCGTCTCCAGCTTCCGCACCCTGCGCGAGTTCCGCCCCATCCCCCTGGAGCTGCGCGCCACTGCGGAGGTGCGCTGGGGCGGCATCGGACTGCGCATCGCGGTCTGCGGGCTCCTCCTCGCCCTGCCCCTGGTGGTGGGCAGCGTGCGCGCCAACTTCGCCTCGCTGGTGGTGATCTTCGCGATCGTCGGCATCTCGGTGGTGATCCTGAGCGGCTGGGCGGGGCAGGTCTCGCTGGGCCAGTTCGCCTTCTGTGGCATCGGCGCGGCGGTCGCCGGTGGCCTCGCCGTCAACCACCACGCCGACTTCTTCGTCACCCTGCTCGCCGCCGGGCTGGCGGGCGCCGCCGCCGCACTGCTCATCGGGCTGCCCGCGCTGCGGGTGCAGGGGCTGTTCCTGGCGGTGGTGACCCTCGCCTTTGCGGTCACGGTGCAGAACGTGGTGCTCGACCGCCAGTACACCTCCTGGCTGCTGCCCGGCCTCGACGTGCCGGTGGGACGGCCGATCCTGTACGGAGCCCTCGACGTCCGCGGCGACGTCGCCTTCTACTACGTCTGCCTGGGGGTGCTGGCGCTCGCCTGGCTGTGCGCCCGCTCGCTCCGCGCCAGCCACGCCGGCCGCTCGCTGATCGCGGTGCGCGACAACGTCGCCGCCGCCCAGGCGGTGGGCACCAGCGCCACCCGCGCCCGGCTCGCCGCCTTCGCCATCTCGGGGTTCATCGCGGCGGTGGCGGGGGCGCTGCTCGCCTACCAGCAGCAGGCCGTCGACCGGCCCACGTTCGGGGTGCTCACCAGCCTCGAGGTGTTCGTCTTCGTGGTGGTCGGCGGGCTCACCTCGCTGCCGGGCGCGCTGCTCGGAGCCCTGTACTACGAGGGGCTGCGCTACGTCGGGCCGGCGGTCGGGCTGGGCGACCTCCAGGTCCTCGCCAGCGGCGTGGGCGTGCTCCTGCTCCTGCTCGTCGCACCCGGCGGCCTCGCCTCGGGGGTGTACGGGGTGCGCGACCGGCTGCTCCGGCCGGTGGCGCGGCGCCACCGCATCGAGGTGCCCAGCCTGGTGGGCGGCGGCGACGGTCGGGGCCGGGTGCACCGCGGGCGTCACCGCCGCGCCGCCGCCCCGGTGCCGGCCGAGGGCGCCGCCCCGCCGCTGCTGGTCTGCGAGGGGCTGGAGGTCGCCTACGACTCCGTGCAGGTGCTCTTCGGGGTGAGCGCCGAGGTGCGCGAGGGCGAGGTGGTGGCGCTGCTGGGCACCAACGGCGCAGGCAAGTCGACCCTGCTCCGCGCCATCTGCGGGCTCATGGACCCGCTCGCCGGGCGCATCCTCCTCGACGGCCGCGACATCACCGGCGCCGGCCCGCAGGCCGCGGCGCGGCTGGGCATCGCGCTGGTCCCGGGCGGGCGCGGGGTCTTCCCCACCCTGACCGTCGCCGACCACCTCCGCCTCGCCGCCTGGCTGCTCGGCGGCGACCGCGCCGGCGTCGCGGCCGCACGCACCCGGGTGCTCGACCGCTTCCCCCGGCTGCGCGAGCGCCTCGGTCAGCGCGGTGGCGACCTCAGCGGCGGCGAGCAGCAGCAGCTGGCGCTGGCGATGGCCTTCATGACCGCGCCGCGGCTGCTGATCGTCGACGAGCTGTCGCTCGGCCTCGCGCCGGTGGTGGTGGCGCAGCTGCTCGACCAGGTGCGCGAGTTCCACGCGCAGGGCACCACGGTGGTGATCGTCGAGCAGTCGCTCGAGATCAGCCTGGCGCTCGCCTCCCGCGCCTACTTCATGGAGAAGGGCGAGGTGCGCTTCGAGGGCACGCCGGACTCGCTCAGCGAGCGCGACGACCTGGTGCGCTCCGTCTTCCTCGCCGAGCGCGCGCCGGCGGTCAGCGCGCCGGCGGCCCCCGAGCCGCCGGCGGCGGAGCGGGCCACGGTGCTGCGGGTGCGCGCGCTCCGCCGCTCCTTCGGCGGCATCCGCGCCGTCGACGGCGTCGACCTGGGGCTCCGGGACGGCGAGATCCTCGGCCTGATCGGTCCCAACGGCTCCGGGAAGACGACGCTGTGCGACCTGGTCTCCGGCTTCCTCGAACCCGACGAGGGGGGCATCGAGCTCGAGGGGGTGGAGGTGGCCGGGTGGTCGCCCCACCGCCGGGCACGCTCCGGGCTGGGCCGCTCCTTCCAGGACGCGCGCATCTTCCCCTCGCTGACCGTCGCCGAGAACCTCGCCCAGGGGCTGGAGCGCCACCTCCAGGTGCGCGACCCCCTCAGCGCGGCGCTCGGGCTGCCCGCGGTGTGGGAGCAGGAGGACGAGGTCGGCTGGACGGTCGCCGACCTGGTCGAGCTGATGAACCTCGGCGCCCACCGCGACAGCTTCGTCCGCGAGCTGTCGACCGGCACCCGCCGGGTGGTCGACCTGGCGATGATCCTCGCCCACCACCCGTCGGTGGTGCTGCTGGACGAGCCGTCGTCGGGCATCGCCCAGCGCGAGACCGAGGCGCTGGCCCCGCTGCTGCGCCGGGTGCGCGCCGAGACCGGCTGCGCGATGCTGGTGATCGCCCACGACATGCCGCTGATCAACGCCGTCTGCGACCGGCTGGTGGCGCTCGACCTCGGCCGTGTCATCGCCGACGGCCCCCCGGCGGCGGTGCTCTCGGACCCGCTGGTGGTGATCGCCTACCTCGGCACCGCGGCGGTGGCCGGGGCCGGAGCGGCATCGCGATGAGGGGGCTGCGCACCGTGCTCGGCGTCTCCGCGCTCGCCACCGGCCTGGCGCTCTGCGGCGGCGGGGTGCACCCGGCGGCGGCGGAGGCGCCGAGCAGCACCGCCTGGTGGTCGGTGGCAGGCGCCGCTGGCGGGCAGCTGCCGGCCCCTCCCGACGTGGCGGCCGGCGACCTGCTCGTCGAGGGCGCCGGCGGCGGGGCGGCGTCGCTCCCCGGCGCCCCCGCACCACCGGTGCCCATCCCCGCGCCGGTGCCCGCGCCTCCGGCGCCCCCAGCCCCGCCACCGCCGCCCGCGCCACCGG
>JAQBPH010000136.1:0-11647 GCA_028287625.1 Chloroflexota bacterium
AGCATCCCCGCCCGGGTGGCGGCGCCCTTGCCCTGGTTGCTCTGGAGGCGGAGCACCCGCAGCTGCGGCCAGGTCTCGGCGGCGCGCTCGGCGCTGGCGGCGGTGCCGTCGCTGCTGCCGTCGTCGACCACGATGACCTCGTACTCCTCGCCCGAGGAGTCGAGGTGCTCGCGCATCCGGGCAAGGCTCGGGGGCAGGCGCTCCGCCTCGTTGTAGGAGGGGACCACCAGGCTGAGCACGGCTATCCCCGCCGCCGGGCGGTGGAGCCGAGACCGGCGCACTCACGCCGGTCGAGCCACCAGAAGAGCGGCAGCACCGCCTGGCGGCGCGCCCGCCAGGGCTGGCGGGCGAGCCGCCACGCCCACTCCAGGCCGGCGCGCCGCACCGAGGCGGGGGCCCGGCGCACCCGTCCGGAGAGGAAGTCGAGGGCGCCGCCCACGCCCATGCCCACCCCGGCGCCGGTGGCGGGGAGATGGGCGGCGAGGAAGGTCTCCTGCCGCCCGGCGCCGTAGGCGGCGAAGATCGCGTCCGGCGCCGCGGCGCGCAGCCGGTCGGCGGTCGCGGTGCCCGGGTGGCCGCCGTCGGCGGCCACCACTCGCAGCCCGGGGTGGCGGCGCTCCAGCTCGGCGGCGGCGAGCTCGGCGACCCCGGGCGCCGCGCCCACCAGGGCGAGCCGCTGGCCGAGGGGCGCGGCCCTCTCGGCATAGCGCTCGAGCAGGTCGGCGCCGGCCACGCGGCCGGCACCCCGGTGACCGCGGCGGCGCAGGGCCAGGACCAGCCCGATGCCATCGGGCACCACCAGCCCGGCGGCCTCGATGATCGCCCCCAGCGCCGGGTCACGCCGCGCCCGCATCACCATCTCCGGGTTGAGGGTGACCACCTGCAGGGGCGCGCCGGTGCGCTCGGGGCGGGCGGCGGCGACCACCGCCTCCAGCACCGACTCCATGTCGACGAGGTCGACGCCGACACCGAGCACACGCACCCGTGGGGCCGCCACCACCGTGGCGGATGTCGCGGCGGCGCTCAGCGCTTGGTGTACTGCGGGGCCTTGCGAGCCCGCTTGAGGCCGTACTTCTTGCGCTCCTTCTCCCGCGGGTCGCGGGTGAGGAGGCCGGCGCGCTTCAGCGGTTCCCTGAGGTTCTCGTCGGCGAGGCAGAGGGCGCGGGCGATGCCGTGGCAGACCGCACCGGCCTGGCCGGCGACGCCGCCGCCCTGCACCTTGATGCTGGCCACGAAGCGCCCGATGGTGTCGGTGACCCGCAGCGGCTGGGTGACGATGGTCTCCAGGTCGCGGCGCCCGAAGTACTCGCTCGGCGACTTGCCGTTGATCACCAGGAGGCCGTCGCCGGGGATCAGGCGGACGCGCGCCACCGCGTTCTTGCGACGGCCGGTGCCGTTGTAGAAGTGCTCACTGGGTGGCACGGATGATCTCCCCGAGCTCGCCGAACGTGATCGGCTGCGGCTGCTGCGCCTCGTGCCGGTGCTCGCCGCCCGCGTAGACGCGAAGCCGCCTCAGCTGGTCGGCACCGAGGGTGTTGTGCTGGAGCATCCCCCGCACCGCGTGGGTGATGGGATGGGTGGGGTGACGCTCGATGGTCTGTTCGAAGGTGCGCACCCGGCGTCCGCCCGGGTAGCCGGAGTAGCGGTCGTAGGTCTTCTGGGTGCGCTTGTTCCCGGTGACCACGATGTCGCGGGCGTTGACCACGACGACGTGGTCGCCGGTGAGCATGTGCGGGGTGTACTGGGGCCGGTGCTTGCCGCGGAGCACCCGTGCGATGTTGACGGCGAGCCGCCCCAGGGTCTGGCCCCTCGCGTCGACGACGTACCAGTTCGCGGGCACCTCACCGGCGCTCGGCTGATAGCACTTCTGCGTATTCATCGGTCCTCGTCTCCGTCGCCCTGGGGAAGGTCATAGGTCACCGCCCACTGGTGGAGCCCGTGCGCGGGGGCGGGCGGCAGCCGCCGGGCGCGGCCTGGCGCGTCGAGCAGCGACGCCACCGAGGGGGCGTCGAGACGGCCGTCGCCCACGGCCACCAGGGTGGCGGCGATGGCGCGCATCATGCCGTAGAGGAACGCGTCGGCGGTGACGTCGATGGTCACCAACATGCGGGGGGGTCCCCCCGCACTCCCCCCGGGGATGGGGATGGGCGTCTCCGATCCGCGGGCGGGGGCCCCCGCACTCCCCCCGGGGATGGGGATGGGCGTCTCCGATCCCCGGGCGGGGGCCCCCGCACTCCCCCTGGGGATGGTCATGCGGGGGGGTTCCCCCGCACTCCCCCCGGGGATGGGGATGGGCGTCTCCGATCCGCCATGAGCATCGGGGACGGCGTGGGCGCGCACCGTCAGCGAGTGGATGGTGCGCACCGTGGTGCCGCCGGCGCGGGGCGAGCGTCCGAAGGCGGCGAAGTCGTGGGTGCCGACCAGGTGCGCCGCCGCGCCCCGCATCGCCTCGAGGTCGAGGGACCGGGGGACGCGCCAAACGTGGTCGCGGGCCACCGCGGCGCGGTCCCCGCGCGGGGCGACCACGTAGCGATAGGTGCGGGTGCGTGCGTCGTACCGGGCGTGGAAGCCGTCCGGCGCGGAGCGCACCTCGAGCACCACCGCGTCCTCGGGGAGCTGCCCGTTGAGCGCGGCGCGGAGCCGGCGCGGCTCCCAGGGACGGCGCAGCGCGCAGCCCACCACCTGGCCGTGGGCGTGAGCCCCGGCGTCGGTGCGGCCGGCGGCGGTGAGCCGGACCTCCTCGCCGGTCACGGCGAGGATGGCGTCGCGCAGCACGCCCTCGACGGTGCGCCGGTCGGGCTGGCGCTGCCAGCCGCTGAACCGGCTGCCGTCGTACTCGAGGGTGAGGGCGTAGCTGTGCATCGCCTCGGCGATCACCTCGGTGGCGGGATCGAGCATCGGGTTGGCTACTCCACCAGCTCGATGATCGCCATCGGCGCGCCGTCGCCCACCCGCGGACCGAGGTGGTAGATCCGCGTGTACCCGCCGGGGCGGTCGCGGTAGCGGTCGACATAGGTGGAGAACAGCCGGTGGCTGACCTCGCGGTCGTTGACCCAGAGGGCCACCCTGCGGTGGGCGTGGACGTCGCCCGGCTTGGCGCTGGTGATCACCCGCTCCACCCAGCGGCGCAGCTCCTTCGCCTTCGCCTCGGTGGTGCGGATGCGCCCGTGGCGAAGCAGCGCGGTGACCTGGTTCCGGGTCATCGACTGGCGGTGGTCGGCGGTGCGGCCGAACTTCCGTCCTGCCTTCTGATGGCGCATCTCGGCTCCCTTGTCGGCGACCTGGCTAGCGGGCGGGCTGGAAGAGGGTCTCCAGCTCCTCTGGGGTCACGAAGCCCCGCTCCGTCAGCTTCTCGCGGATCTCGTCGAGCGACTTCTGTCCGAAGTTTCGCAGCGAGAGCAGCTCCTCCTGGCGCATCGCCACCAGCTGGCCGATGCGGGTCACGTCGTTGGCCTTGAGGCAGTTGAGCGCGCGGACGCTCAGCTCCAGCTCCTCGACGGGCACGTCGGCGAGACGGCTGGGGAGGTCGTTGCCGCGCTGCTGCGACACCGGCTGCACCGCGAGGTTGTCGCCGAAGCTGACGAAGAGCTCGAGGTGGCGGGTGAAGAGCGAGGCCGCCTGGCTGACCGCCTCGACCGGCGGCATGGTGCCGTCGGTCCAGACCTCGACGAGGAGGCGGTCCCACTCGGTGTCCTGGCCGACGCGGGTCTTCTCCACCGAGAAGTTGGCCTTGCGCACCGGCGTGAAGATGGCGTCGATGGGGATCACCCCGATCGGCTGCCCCTCCTTCTTGTTGCGCTCGGCGGGCACGTAGCCCTTGCCCCGCTCCACGGTGAGGTCCATGCGCAGCTGCGCCTGGGGGCCGTCGAGGGTGCAGATGTGGAGGTCGGGATTGCAGATCTCCACGTCGCTGGTGGTCTCGATGTCGCCGGCACGCACCTGCTTGGGGCCGCGCGCGTCCAGGGTCATCCGGACCGGCTCGTCGACGTGGCTGATGACGTTGAGGAGCTTGATGTTGAGGAGGATCTCGGTGACGTCCTCCTTGACGTGGGGGAGCGTGGAGAACTCGTGCGAGACGCCCTCGATGGAGACCGAGGTGACCGCCGCGCCCGAGAGCGACGAGAGCAGCACCCGGCGCAGCGAGTTGCCGAGGGTGGTGCCGAATCCAGGCTCGAGCGGCTCGATCTGGAAGCGGCCGTAGTCCGTGGTGCTCTGCAGCTCGCGGACGGATGGGGTGTGGGTGGTGTCGACCATGCGGTGGGTGCGGGCCTCTCTCTGGGTGGAGCTATCTGCTGTAGAACTCGACGATCAGCTGCTCGTCGATGAAGGCGTCCATCTCGGTGCGCTCCGGCAGCCGCTGGACGATCCCCTTGAGCGCGTCGGCGTCGAGGGTGAGCCAGTCCGGGACCGGACGGCCCTGGATCAGCGCCTGGGCGTTGTCGATGGGCTGGGCCTTCCGGGACTTCTCGCGCACCGCCACCACGTCACCGGGCCGGACCTGGTACGAGGGGATGTTCACGGTTCGGCCGTTGACGCTGAAGTGGCGGTGGCTGACCAGCTGGCGCGCCTCGGGACGGGAGGCGGCGAAGCCGAGCCGGTAGACGACGTTGTCGAGGCGCCGCTCCAGGTTCTGGAGCAGCACCGTGCCGGTCACCCCCGTGCTGCGCTCCGCCTTCTCGAAGTAGTGGCGGAACTGCGTCTCCAGCACGCCGTAGAGCCGGCGGGCACGCTGCTTGGCGCGCAGCTGGATGCCGTAGTCGCTCACCTTGCGGCGGCGCGCCATGCCGTGCTGCCCCGGAGGCGTCATGTTGCGCCGGTCCAGGGTGCACTTGGTCACGCACTTCTCGCCCTTGAGGAAGAGCTTGACGCCCTCTCGCCGGCAGAGGCGGCAGACCGGGTGGTGGGGATTGGCCATGGTGTCGGTGGCTCCTGGGCTCTAGACCCGGCGCCGCTTGGGGGGCCGGCAGCCATTGTGGGGGATGGGGGTGATGTCGGTGATGGCGGTCACGTCGAGACCCGCCGCCTGGAGGCTGCGGATCGCGGCCTCACGGCCGGCGCCGGGACCCTTGACGAAGATCTCGATGCTGCGAAGACCGTGCTCCATGGCCCGCCGCGCCGCGGCCTCGGCGGTCACCTGGGCGGCGAAGGGGGTGCTCTTGCGCGACCCCTTGAAGCCCTGGCCACCCGCCGAGCCCCAGGCAAGCACATTGCCCTGGGTGTCGGTGAGGCTGACGATGGTGTTGTTGAAGGTGGACAGGATGTGGGCGTGCCCGACCGCGATGTTCTTGCGCTCGCGCCGCCGGGTCCTGACGACCTTCTTCTTCTTACCCATCAGAGCGCCTCGCTAAGCGAGGCGCTCTGATGGACCGTCCGCGGTCCACCATCCTCAGCATCGAATCACCTGTCACCTGCTTCAAATTTCCTCTGTAAGACCGCCGGCCGAAGGCCGGCACCACCAGTGATGCCGGGGAACCCGGCATGTCGGCGAACCCGGAATGTTATTTCTTCTTCCGGCGGACGCCGACGGTGCGGCGCGGTCCGCGCCGGGTGCGGGCGTTGGTCCGGGTGCGCTGCCCGCGCACGGGGAGCCCACGGCGGTGGCGGAGCCCCCGGTAGGTGCCGATCTCCATCAGCCGCTTGATGTTGAGGGCGATCTGGCGGCGGAGGTCGCCCTCGACGCGCCCCTGGAGCTGCTTGGCGATGATGTCGCGCAGCTTGCCCACCTGGGCGTCGGTCAGGTCGCGGGTGCGCATGTCGGGGTTGAGCTGCGCGAGCGAGAGGATGCGCTTCGCCGTGGTCGGCCCGATGCCGAAGATGTAGGTGAGCGCGATCACCACGTGCTTGTCACGCGGGATGTCGACGCCTGCGATTCGTGCCACTTCTCGCCTACCCCTGACGCTGCTTGTGCTTGGGGTTCTCGCAGATCACGCGAACCGCCCCACGGCGCTTGATGATCTTGCACCGGTCGCAGATCTTCTTCACCGAGGCCCGGACCTTCATGTCGCTGCGTTCACCTTCTCGATTCTTCTTCTGTCGTGGCTATCCAAGTCGCTGCAGGATCCGGCCTCGCCCGGGGTCGCCGGCGCTGAGCTCGACGCTCACCCGGTCTCCGGGAAGGATGCGGACCGCCTGCAGCCGGGCCTTGCCCGCGGGATGGGCGAGCACCCTGTGCCCGTCCTCCAGCTCGACCCGGTAGAGCGCATTGGGAAGCGGCTCGATGACGCGCCCCACCAGGGGGCCCTCCCGCCCACTCACCGGGCGCGCCGAATCCGGGAGGAACCTGACGCGCGAGTATACAGAATCCGGCGGGACGGCACAGGCCCAGGCACCGGTCACGCCCCCTCCTCGTCCCGGCGGGTGAGCACCACCGGCCCCTCCGGGGTCACCGCCACGGTGTGCTCGAAGTAGCAGGAGCGCCGGCGGTCGCACGTGACCACCGTCCAGCCGTCGTCCAGAACCCGGACCTCGGCGCCGCCGGCGTTGACCATGGGCTCGATGGCGAGGACGTAGCCGGGCTTGAGCAGGTTGCCGGTGCCCGCGCGGCCGTAGTTCGGCACCTGGGGGGGCTCGTGCATGTTCCGCCCGATGCCGTGGCCGACGTACTGGCGCACCACCGAGAACCCCTCGGACTCGACGTAGGTCTGGACGGCGTGGCCGATGTCGCCGATGTGGTTGCCCGGCCGCGCCTGCTCGATGCCCCGGAGCAGCGCTTCACGGGTGACATCCAGCAGGTGCTGGGTCTCGGGCGAGGCCTCGCCGCACACCTTGCTGAGGCCGCTGTCGGCCCACCAGCCGTCGAGGATCAGGCCGCAGTCGAGGGAGACCAGGTCGCCCTCCTCGATGACCCGGCTGCCGGGCATGCCGTGGACCACCTCCTCGTTGACCGAGACGCAGAGCGAGTTGGGGTAGTCGTAGTAGCCCAGGAAGCCGGGGATGCAGCCGTGGTCGCGGATGAAGGTGTCCGCCTCCTTGTCCAGCTCGAGGGTGGTGATCCCCGGCCGGATGCACTGCGCCAGATGGCTGAGGCAGGCGCCGAGGATGCGCCCGGAGGTGTGCATCTTCTCGATCTCCTCCGGCCGCTTCAGCCGGAAGGTGGGCTCGGCCCTCATCGGCTCGCCCGCCAGGGCGCGCCGATGAGCGTGGAGCCCACTTCAGTCAGGCACCGCCCGGTCATTTGATGAACCCCTTGTACTGCCGCATGAGGAGCTGGGTCTCGATCTGCTGCATGGTGTCGAGGGCGACGCCGACCACGATCAGGATGGCGGTGCCGCCGAGGTAGAGGCCGGCGTTGGCCCCGGAGCCGGTGATCACACCGGCACCGAGCGGCAGCACCACCGTGATCACCGCCAGGAAGAGCGCGCCCGCCAGGGTGATGCGACCCATCACCTTGCCGAGGTAGTCGGCGGTCCACTTCCCGGGACGGATGCCGGGGATGTAGACGGAGCGCTTCTTGAAGTCGTCGGCGACGTCGTTGGGATCGAACACCACCGCCGTGTAGAAGTAGGTGAATCCGAGCACGAGCATGAACTCGATGGCGTTGTAGGCGATGTTGGCGAGCGGCGTCGGCCCGTTCGGCTGCCAGTTGTCCCGGATCCAGACCGCCATCCTGCCCGCCAGGCCGCCGGCATTCTGGAAGAAGTTGGCGAAGATCGTGGGGAAGGCCATGATCGAGATGGCGAAGATGATCGGGATGACGCCGCCGGCGTTGACGCGCAGCGGCAGGAAGCTGCGCCGTCCCTGCACCGCCTGCCCGGCGCGGGGGTTGACCACCCGCTGGGCCGACTGGATGGGGATCTTCCGCTGCGCCTGCTGGACCTCGATGATGAACGCGGTCACGCTGACCGCCAGCACGGCGAACACGATGATGGTGAGGATGTGGGCGGTGCCGCCGACGCTGGCGTAGCTGTAGACGGCGCCGGGGAGCCGGCCGATGATGCCCGCGAAGATCACCAGCGAGACGCCGTTGCCGACGCCGTACTCGGTGATCAGCTCGCCGAGCCACATCAGGATGACGCTGCCCGCGGTCAGGGTGATCATGATGCTGATCACCGTGCCCGCGCTCGGGCTGCTGAGCACTCCGGTGCTGGTGAACAGCACGGTGTAGCCGTAGGCCTGCAGCGCCGCCAGGGCGACGGTGAGCCAGCGGGTGTACCGGGTGATCTTCTTGCGCCCCTGCTCGCCCTCCTTGGACATCTCCTTGAGGCGCAGGGAGACCACCGTCATCAGCTGCATGATGATGGTGGCGTTGATGTAGGGGTTCATCCCCATCGCGGCGATGGAGAAGGTGCTCAGGCCGCCGCCGCTGAAGAGGTTCAGCAGCCCCAGCAGGGAGTTGCTGGCGAAGAGGTCGTGGAGCTTCTGCGCGTTGGCCCCCGGCACCGAGATGCTGGCCAGGATCCGGAAGGCGAGCAGCAGCGCGAGCGTGAAGAGCAGCTTGCGCCGCAGCTCGGGGATGCGAATCGCCTGTCCGAGGGCCTGGAGCAGGTTCATGGCCGGAGCCTACTCCTCGTCGCTGGCGGCGTCCGCGTCGGACGCGGTCTCGGGGGAGGGAAGGGCCTCGGCCACCGCGTCGGGGACCTCCGCGTCGTCCTCGGCGGGCGCCTCGAGGAGCTCGACCGTGCCGCCGGCGGCCTCGACCGCGGCGCGGGCCGCCGCCGATGCCCGGTGGACCCGGACCGTGAGCGCCCGGCCCACGCTGCCCGCGGCGAGCAGCTTGACGCCGTCGCGCGCCGGTCCGACGAGACCGGCGGCCTTCAGCGTCTCGGGGTCGACCACGGCGCCGTTCTCGAAGCGGTTGAGCTTGCCGAGGTTGACCACGGCGAACTCCTTCTTCCATCTGTTGTGGAAGCCGCGCAGCTTGGGCAGGCGCTGCGAGAGCCGCATCTGGCCGCCCTCGAAGCCCTTGGGCAGGCCCGAGCTGCTGCGCGACCCCTGGCCCTTCTGGCCGCGGCCGGAGGTCTTGCCCTGGCCGGCGCTGATGCCGCGACCCACCCGGGTGCGCGCCCTGCGGCTGTTGGGTGCGGGATGGAGCTCGTGCAGCTTCACGACGCGGTCTCCCCGGAGGCGGTGGCGGCCATGCCGGATGCCACCGGTCGCGAGGCCAGCAGCCTCACCCCCTCGGGCGAGTCGGCGGCCACGCCGTCGACGCTCACCAGGTGGCGCACCTTGAAGACCATGCCCCGCAGCGAGGCGGTGTCCTCGTGCTCGACGGTCTGATGGAGGCGCTTCAGGCCGAGCGCGGCGATGGTCGCCTTCTGGTCGCGCGCATAGCCGATGGTGCTCTTGCGGTAGGTGACGGTCAGCCGGCTCATGAGGACACCGGCACCTCGCCCAGCGGCTCGCCGAGCATCACCGCCGCGCGCCGCCGGCCCACCACCTCCTCCGGCGTCTTGCCGCGGAGGAAGGCGACGTCGCGGAGGGTGCGCAGGCTGGCGAGAGCCCCGACGGTGGCGCGGACGACGTTGATCGGGTTGTTGGTCCCCAGCGACTTGGTGAGGATGTCGTGGATCCCCGCCGCCTCGACCACGGCACGCATGGCCCCGCCGCTGATGACCCCGGTTCCGGGCACGGCCGGCTTGAGCAGCACCTTGGCGGCACCCTGCTTGTAGCGGACCTCGTGGGGAATGGTGGTGCCGACCATCGGCACGGTGATCATGTTCTTCTTGGCGTCCTCGACGCCCTTGCGGATGGCGTCGGGGACCTCTCCGGCCTTGCCGAGGCCGGCTCCCACCCGCCCCTGGCCGTCGCCGACCACCACCAGGGCGCTGAAGGAGAAGCGCCGGCCGCCCTTCACCACCTTGGCGACGCGGTTGAGCGAGACCACCTTCTCCTGGAGGTCGGAGCCGCCGCGGTCGTCGCGGCGATCCATGCGCATACCCATCGTCAGAACTCCAGTCCCGCGGAGCGGGCCGCGTCGGCGAGCGCCTTGACCCGCCCGTGATAGAGGTAGCCGGCGCGGTCGAAGACCACGACGGGGGCGCCGGCGGCCACCGCGCGCTCGGCCACGGCCCTGCCCACCGCGGCGGCGGCATCGGCGTTGGCGGTGCCGGTCAGCCCCCCCCGGAGCGCAGGCTCGTAGGTCGAGGCCGAGGCGAGGGTGCGGCCGGCGGTGTCGTCGATCACCTGCGCCGAGATGTGGTGCAGGCTGCGGAAGACGGCCAGGCGGGGCCGCCCGGGGGTGCCGGACACCACCTTGCGGACACGGACGTGGCGGCGGTCACGGGCCAGGCGGCGATCGTGCTTCTTGAACATCTACTTCCCCTTGCCCGCCTTGCCCGACTTGCCCGCCTTCCGGCGCAGCTTCTCGCCCCGGTAGAGCACGCCCTTGCCCTTGTAGGGCTCGGGCTTGCGGAAGGAGCGGATCTTCGCGGCCACCTGCCCGACCACCTCCTTGTCGCTGCCGCTGACGGCGATCTGGGTGGGGACGGGGACCTCGATGGTCACCCCGGGCGGGGGCGTGTAGCGGATGGGATGCGAGTAGCCGAGGGTGAGCACCAGGTCGTCACCCTGCTTGGTGGCGCGATAGCCGACGCCCACCAGGTCGAGCTGGCGCACGAAGCCCCTGCTGACCCCCTCCACCATGTTGGCGATCAGGGTGCGGGTGAGCCCGTGGAGCGAGCGGTGCATGGTGGTGTCGGTGGGGCGGTTGACGGTGACGGTCGAGTCCTCGATCCGCACCAGCATCGACGGCGCCAGCAGGCGCTCGAGGGTGCCACGGGTGCCGGTCACCCTGATGTGGCTGCCGGTGAGGACGACGTCGACCCCGGTGGGGACGGGGACGGGAAGGCGGCCGATGCGGGACATCTATCCGGTCACCAGACGTAGGCGACCACTTCCCCACCGAGCCCGGCGCGCTGAGCGGCGCTCCCGGTCATCAGGCCCTGGGAGGTGGAGATGAGCGAGATGCCGAGCCCGCCGAGCACGCGGGGGATCTCGGTCTTGCGGGCGTAGACCCGCAGCCCCGGCCGGCTGATCCGGCGCAGCCCGCTGAGCGCCCGGCCGCGGGTGGTGCGCGGCTTCAGCTCGACGCTGAGCAGCTGCCCCGGCCCCGGCTCGCCCACGATGAAGGACTCGATGTAGCCCTCCTCGACGAGCACCCGCGCGATCTCCACCTTCATCTTGGAGGCGGGGATGCTGACGCTCTTGTGGTGGGCGGTGTTGGCGTTGCGGATGCGGGTGAGCATGTCCGCGATGGTGTCGCTGGTCATCGGGTCACCAGGACGACTTCTTGACACCGGGGATCAACCCCATGCTCGCATTCCCGCGGAAGCAGATGCGGCACATCCCGAACTTGCGCATGAAGGCGCGAGGACGTCCGCAGAGCCCGCAGCGGTGGTACTCCTGCACCCGGTACTTGGCCGGTCGCAGGCTCTTGGCGATCAAAGACTTCTTGGCCACGTCTTACCTCGCCACGCCGTATCGGCCAGCAACGGCCGACGCGCGCGGTGTAGAAAAAGGGAATCTGTTCACATCTGCTGCCCCGGCTTGCGGAAGGGCATCCCCAGGTGGGTGAGCAGCGCCCGCCCCTCCTCGTCGGTTCGCGCCGTGGTCACGACGCAGACCTCGAGCCCGCGGAGCTTGTCGATCTTGTCGTAGTCGATCTCCGGGAAGACCAGCTGCTCGCGCAGCCCCAGGGTGTAGTTCCCGT
>JAQBPH010000104.1:0-5651 GCA_028287625.1 Chloroflexota bacterium
TTGGCGCTCGTCCTCATCCTCGCCGGCACGGTGCTGTGGCTCCTCGCCGTGGTGGGGCTGATCCGCGACCGCAGGTCGGCGGTCTGGAACCGGGTGGTGGTGGGGCTGCTGCTGGCCGCGCTCCCCCCCGCGGCGGCGGTGTACTGGTTCCGCCACTGATCCCGCGGCGCCGCCGGCCGGGGCGGACAACGGGCCTGGGGTAAGATCGGATGATGGCCGAGGAGCAGTCGCAGGAGGGGGCTCCGCCCGAGGCCCATCGCACCGAGACGGTGGACCGCTACCTCGAGTGTGTGTACTACATCGCCCACGAGGGCGAGACCGTCCGTCCCAGCCGCCTCGCCGACTGGCTCGGGGTCAGCGCTCCCACGGTGAGCGTCAACCTGCAGCGGCTCGAGCGCGACGGCTGGGTGGGCATCGCCCGCGACCGCAGCGTCTCGCTGACCGCCCGCGGCGAGGAGGTGGCGGCGCGGATCGTCCGCCGCCACCGCCTGCTGGAGCGCTGGCTGACCGACGTGCTCGGGCTCGACTGGGCCACCGCCGACCGGGAGGCGGGCCGCCTCGCGCACGGCTTCTCCGATCTCGTCCTCGAGCGGCTGAACAGCCACCTCGGGGAGCCGGTCACGTGTCCCCACGGCAACACCATCCCGGGCCGCCCGCCGCGGTTGCACGAGCTGGTCGCGCTCGCCGACCTCGAGCCCCACACCCCCGCGCGCATCGCCCGGATCTCCGAGGTGGCGGAGCACGAGGCCCCCGAGCTGCTCCGCCTCCTCGACACCCACGGCCTGGTGCCCGGGGCCGAGGTCGAGATCGCGGAGATGGAGGGTGGCGCCGGGGCGCTGGCGGTCAGCGTCGGCGGCCACCACGTCGCCCTCGGGACGTCGAAGGCCCGGGCCATCTGGGTCGAGGTCGACTGACCCTTCCGGCCACCGGCGGCGCCCGCGGTCATCGCCTTGTCTGTACGGCGACAACCCCGGTGTCGAAGGCGCGCAGGACGGCGATCAGGGTGGGGCGCCGTCCCCATGCCAGGCGCCGCGTTCGCGGAGGACGTCGCGGAGGGTCTCGAGGGTGTCGGTCATGATCCCGTCGACGCCGAGGTCGAGGAGGCGCTCCATCTCGGCGCGGTCGTCGATGGTCCAGACGTGCACCGCCAGCCCGGAGCGGTGGGCGGCGCGGATCATCAGCGGCTCGACCATGGGCACGCCGCGCTGGCGCACCGGCAGCTGGAGGCAGGCGGCGCCCTGCCGGGGGATGCGGCCGGCGAGCGAGGTGATCCGGGCGCGGGTGATCGCGCGCGGGCCCATCGAGGTGCACACCCAGTCACCCGCCAGGGCCCGGAAGCGGCGCAGCCGGTGGTCGGAGAAGGAGCCGACGCAGACCCGGTCGAGCACGTCCATCCGGCGCAGCAGGGCGGCCAGCGGCTCGACCACCGCGTCCGACTTGGTGTCGATGTTGAGCCGCGCCTCCGGCCACTCCTCGATGATCTCGCTGAGCAGGGGGATGCGCACCCCGCGACCGCGGTGGGGGAAGGTGGCGCCGCCGTCGCGGCTGAACCGGTACCCGGCATCCGCCTCGGCGATGTCGGCGGTGGTGACCTCGCCGATCCGTCCGCGGCGGTCGGTGACCCGCTCGAGGACCTCGTCGTGAAACGCGATCACGGCGCCGTCGCGGGTGAGGTGGACGTCGGTCTCGAGGTGGCGGTAGCCCATCTCCACGGCGGCGCGGAAGGCCGGCATGGTGTTCTCGGGATGGTCTCCGGCCCCGCCCCGGTGGGCGAAGGCGATGGGGCCGGACCAGTCGAGGAAGCGGCTGCGCATGCCTGGCGGACCTTACCAGCCGGTGCGGGAGACGCCGCCGGGTGCAGGCGGCCGCGAGGATCTGGCACGCTCGCATCCGTGGACAGCGAGGTGCCGCGCGGCGTCGACCCCGAGGCGGTGGCCGCCGTGCTCGCGCCCGTGGTGGGCGGGCTCGCCGGCCCGCTGCACGCGGAGCTGGTCCCGGGCGGGCGCTCGAACCTCACCTACGTGATCGGGGACGGCGAGCGCGAGTGGGTGTTGCGGCGCCCTCCGCTGGCGCACGTGCTCCCCACCGCCCACGACATGGCCCGGGAGTACCGGGTGATCAGCGCCCTCGGGGGCACCGGCATCCCGGTCCCCGGTGCCGTGCTGCTCTGCGACGACCCCGCGGTGCTGGGGGTGACCTTCTACGTGATGGAGCGGGTGGCCGGCCACGTGGTCCGCGACACCCTGCCGCCGGCGTGGCCGCACACCCCGGAGGTGCGGCGGTCGATGTCGACGGCGCTGATCACCACCCTGGCGGGGCTGCACGCCATCCGGCCCGACGAGGTCGGCCTGGGCGACTTCGGCCGCCCCGCCGGGTTCCTGGAGCGGCAGGTGCGCCGCTGGTGGCAACAGTGGGAGGCGTCGCGCACCCGCCCGCTGCCGGAGATGGACGAGCTGCGCCGCCGGCTCGAGCAGGGCCTGCCCGAGTCCGGGCCGCCGGCCATCGTCCACGGCGACTACAGGCTCGACAACCTGATCCTCGCTCCCGACGAGCCCGTGCGGGTCGCCGCCATCCTCGACTGGGAGATGTCCACCGTCGGCGATCCCCTCGCCGACCTGGGCCTGCTGCTCGTCTACTGGGCCGATCCGCGGGAGTCCGGCGAGGACCGCGAGCTGCTGTCCCTCTCGGCGATCACCGCCGAGCCGGGCTTCCACCGGCCCGCCGAGGTGGTCGAGGCCTACGCCGAGGCGACCGGCGCCGGCCTCGAGGCGCTGGAGTGGTACGTCGCCCTCGGCCACTACAAGCTCGCCATCGTCGCCGAGGGCATCTACGCCCGGTTCCTGATGGGCGCGACGGTGGGGGAGGGCTTCGAGATCATGGGCGCCCGGGTGCCGCGCCTGGTGCGGCGGGCGCTCGACCGGGCCCGCGCCTCGGCCCTTCCGGGCCTGGCGGGCTGACCCGCTACGGCAGCCGGGTCGACCCCATCAGGACGCGGTCGCAGCCGCGTGCGGCCAGGCGGCCCTCGGCGATCGCCCAGACGATCAGCGACTGGCCACGGTGGGCGTCGCCGGCGGCGAACACGCCGGGCACCGAGGTCTGGAAGTCGCCATCGGTGGCGATGTTGCCGCGGGTGTCGAGGGACATGCCGAGCTCCTCGACCAGCCCGGTGTGGACCGGATGGACGAAGCCCATGGCGAGGAGCACGAGGTCGGCCTCGATGGTGAACTCGCTGCCCTCGAGGGACACGAACCGCACCCGGCCGTCGACCCGGCGGGGCTCGACCCGCACCCCGTGCAGCCGCTCCACCTGCCCGTCGCTGCCGCTGAAGCCGGTGGTCTGGATGCTGTAGTCGCGCACCCCGCCCTCCTCGTGGGCGGAGGACGAGCGCATGATCACCGACCACTGCGGCCAGGGGTTCTCGAAGGCGCGCTCCGCGGGCGGTGGCGGCAGCAGCTCGAACTGGTGCACCGAGGCGCAGCCCTCGCGGTGGACGTTGCCGAGGCAGTCGGCGCCGGTGTCGCCGCCGCCGAGGATGATCACCCGCTTCCCCTCCCCGGTGATGGTCTCGGCCTCGCCGATCAGCTCGCCGGCGACCCGGCGGTTCTGCTGGGGGAGGTACTCCATGGCGAAGTGGACCCCGGCGAGGTCGCGGCCCGGCACCTCCAGGTCGCGGGGCTGGCCGGCGCCCATCGCCAGCACCACGGCGTCGAAGCGGGCGCGCAGCTCGGCGCCGGTGATGTCGACGCCGACGTCATAGCCGCACTCGAAGGCGACGCCCTCGGCGCTGAGCAGGTCGATGCGCCGCTCCAGCACCCACTTCTCCAGCTTGAAGTCGGGGATGCCGTAGCGGAGCAGGCCGCCGACGTGGTCGTCCTTCTCGTACACGGTGACCTGGTGGCCGGCGCGGTTGAGCTGCTGGGCGCAGGCGAGGCCGGCGGGCCCCGAGCCCACCACCGCCACCCGCTTGCCGGTGCGGTGGGCGGGAGGGGCGGCGCGCACCCATCCCTCCTCGAAGGCGCGGTCGATGATCGACACCTCGACCTGCTTGATGGTCACCGGGTCGTCGTTGATCGAGAGCACGCAGGCGGGCTCGCACGGTGCGGGGCAGAGCTTCCCGGTGAACTCGGGGAAGTTGTTGGTGGCGTGGAGACGCTCGATGGCGGTCTCCCAGTCGTCGCGCCAGACCAGGTCGTTCCACTCGGGGATGAGGTTGCCGAGCGGGCACCCGCTGTGACAGAAGGGAATGCCGCAGTCCATGCAGCGTGCCGCCTGCTCGCGCACCACGTCGTTCGCCCAGGGCAGGTAGACCTCGCGGTAGTCGTTGAGCCGCTCGTCCACCGGCCGCCGCGGTGGCAGGCGCCGATGGAACTCGATGAAACCCCCCAACTTGCCCATCTCCGGTGCTCCTAGCCGACCATCTCGAGCGGGACGGTGCGCCTGGCCTGCAGCACCCGCTTGTAGTCGATGGGCATCACCTTGAGGAAGCGCGCCTGCGCCGCCGGCCAGTCGGCGAGCAGGCGCTCGGCGACGGGGCTGCCGGTGTAGTCGGCGTGGTGCTGGAGCACCGAGGCGAGCTGCTCGACGTCCTCCTCGCTCTCCACCGCCTCGAGCTCGATCATGCCCATGTTGCAGCGGCCGGCGAAGCTGCCGTCCTCGTCGAGGACGTAGGCGATGCCGCCGCTCATCCCGGCGGCGAAGTTGCGGCCGGTGCGGCCGAGGATCACGGCGACGCCGCCGGTCATGTACTCGCAGCCGTGGTCGCCGACCCCCTCGACGACGGCGATGGCGCCGCTGTTGCGGACGCAGAAGCGCTCGCCCGCGACACCGCGGAAGTAGGCCTCACCCGCGGTGGCCCCGTAGAGCACCACGTTGCCGACGATGATGTTCTCCTCGGCGACGAGGCGCGAGCCCGCGGGGGGACGCACCACCAGCCGGCCGCCGCTCAGGCCCTTGCCCACGTAGTCGTTGGCGTCGCCGTGGAGGGTGAGGGTCACCCCGTGCGTGAGCCACGCCCCGAAGGACTGGCCGGCCGATCCGCGTAGGTCGATCCGGATGGTGTCGCTGGGCAGTCCCTGCTCGCCGTGGCGCCGGGCGATCTCGCCGCTCAGCATGCCGCCGACGGTGCGGTTGCCATTGCGGATGGGCATCTCGATCTGCACCGGGTGACCGTGCTGGATGGCAGGCTGGGCGAGGGCGATGAGCTCGTGGTCGAGCGCCTGGCCGAGCCCGTGGTCCTGGTCGATCATCCGCCGGACGTCGACGCTGGGCGGCACCTCGGGACGGTGGAGCAGCAGCGAGAAGTCGAGGCCCTGCGCCTTCCAGTGGTCGATCGCCTCGCGGACGTCGAGGATGTCGGCGCGGCCGATCATCTCGTCGAAGCGGCGGAAGCCGAGCTGCGCCATGTGCCGGCGCACGTCCTCGGCGAGGAAGGTCATGAAGTTCACCACGTACTCGGCCCTGCCGTCGTACTTCGCACGCAGCCGCTCGTCCTGGGTGGCGATGCCCACCGGGCAGGTGTTGAGGTGGCAGACGCGCATCATGATGCAGCCGCTGGCGATCAGCGCCGAGGTGGCGAAGCCGAACTCCTCGGCGCCGAGCAGGGCGCCGACGACGACGTCGCGGCCGGTCTTCATCTGGCCGTCGGCCTGGAG
>JAQBPH010000120.1:0-3219 GCA_028287625.1 Chloroflexota bacterium
GGGGGTATGCCACGGCATCGGGCGCGCCAGCGCACGATGTCTTTGGCATGAGCGGGGGGAGGCGGAGCCTCCCCCCGGTAAGAACACCGTGGAGAAACTGCCGCGAACCTCAACCCGCGGCAGAGCGGCCCCCCGCGAATCTCAACCGGCGGCAGAACTGCCGGGCATCTCCACCCGGTGGCAGATCCGCCGAGCATCCCTCACCGGCGGCAGAACCGCCGCACATCTCCACCCGGCGGCAGATCCGCCGAACAACTCCACCGGCTGACAGATCGGCCGTGCGACGCACACCGGCTGGCAGATCGGCCGTGCGACGCACACCGGTGGCAGATCGGCCGTGCGACCACACCGGCGGCAGAACTGCCGCGCATCTCCACCCGTGGCCGACCTACCGCACCACGGCGGGCGAGCCCGTCGGCACCAGCTCGACCGCCACCTCGCCGGGGGCGATGGGGGCGGGGGTGCCGTCGGGCAGCAGCAGCCGGGGCGGCCCCTTCGCGTCCTGCTGCCAGGTCGCGGTGTAGGCGATGCCGCCGGTGAACACCTGCGCGGGGCCGCTGCCGGTGAGGGTGTGATCGAGGCCCATGACCCCGTTGACGTCGACCACCTCCGGGGCCGGCTTCACCGGCACCTGCAGGACGATCACCGTCGGCAGGGTCAGCGGCCGCGAGGTGGCGCCGTCGATCAGCGGGCCGGTCCACGGCTCGGTGCGCACGAAGCCCTCGAGCGCCGGCGTCCAGGTGAAGACGGGCTGCTCGGAGGCTGAGATCGGCACCGTGAGCGAGTGCAGCGGCGGGCCCGGCGGCGGCGGCACGCCCGGCGCCAGCCGGGGCCACAGGGCGTAGGCCGCCAGCGGGTCGCCCACCCGGCCGAGCAGGTCGGCGATGTGCCGGCCGTCGGTGTAGAGGTTGTGGGGTGGGTAGCGGCTCCCGATCCGGAAGAGGTCGCCCAACGAGGTGTCCTCGTCGTAGTGGCGCTGGCCGGACTGCTGCAGCCGGCCCTCGATGTAGGTGGAGGCCCCCGAGTACATGAGCACCGCGTCGTAGAGCCCGCACAACGTCACCGTGGCGATGCGGGCGCTGCGCACCGGCCCCACCTGCCCGGCGGGAGGCTTGAAGTACAGGGCGCTGAAGCGGGAGATGCCGCCCTCGGCGCTGTACTCGTAGAGCACCGCCGCCTCGGCCAGGCCCCGCTGCGGGCGTGCGTCGGGGGAGTTCTCGACCTGGACGATCACCGGGTCGCGGAGCGCGTCGGGGCCGGGGGTGGGCGGCGGCGTCGCCGTCGGCGCCGGGGACGCGGTGGACCCGGAGGGGACCCGGGAGGCGGGGATGGCCGCCTGGGCTCCGCACGCGGAGAGCCACAGCACGGCGAGCACGGCCACGAGACCATGCCTGCGGGACGCGGACGGGGCCGGTCTCACCACGGCGGGGCATTGTGGCGGATCCGGCGGTGCCCCGCAGGCCCCGACTATGCTCCCCACCCGTGAACCCCTGGCTCGACCGCTTCGCCGCCGGCCTCGCCGATGCGGATCCGCCCGAGATCGACCGCGACGAGGCGGCGCTGATCCTCGAGCTCGCCGGCGCCGCGGCGCGCAGCTCGGGGGCGCGCCAGTTCGCCCCGCTGGCCACCTGGCTCGCCGGACGGGTCGCCGCCGGCGCCGACCGCGACACCCGCCTCGCCCTGCTCCGCCGCGCCTGCGAGGCGGCCACCGCCGCCGGCACCGCCGAACAGCAGCTTCAGATCGACTGATCCAGCACCACGACCGATTCGGGGGGGAGGATCAGGGCGTCGGCGTCGCGGCAGGGGGCCTCGGCGGAGGCGAGCAGCACCTCGCCCCACCCCCGTGACCCGCCGGGGATCCGCGCCGCCCGCGTCCCCAGGTTGGCGGCCACGGTGACCCCGCGGCGGTCCATCACCAACCAGCGGTGCTCCTCGTCGACGCGCACGCACACCGCGCTCAGGTCACCGTCACGGAGCGCGGGCAGGCGCCGGCGCAGCGCGATCAGCTCGCGATGCCAGGCGAGCAGGCCGGCGTGGGGCTCGCGGGCGATCTCGTCCCAGTCGAGCCGCGAACGGGCGAAGCTCGACTCGTCCTGGGGGTCGGGCACCGCCGACTCGTCCCAGCCGAAGGCGGCGAACTCCTGCTTGCGCCCCTGGCTGACCGCCGTCGCGAGCATCGGGTCGACGTGGTCGGTGAAGTAGAGGAAGGGGGTGGACGCGCCCCACTCCTCGCCCTGGAAGAGCATCGGGACGAAGGGCGCGGTCAGCACCAGCGCCGCCCCCACCCGGAGCAGCCCGGTGCTCATCAGCGCCGAGCTGCGCTCGCCGGCGGCCCGGTTGCCCACCTGGTCGTGGTTCTGCAGGCAGACCACGAAGCGGTCGCCGCCGAGGTCGCCGATCGGCCGGCCGTGGCGTCGCTCGCGGAAGCGGGAGTACCGGCCGTCGAAGACGAACGCCCGGCGCAGCGCCCTGGCGACGTCCTCGAGCCGGCCGTAGTCGGCGTAGTAGCCGGTGCGCTCGCCAGTGAGGGCGGCGTGGAGGGCGTGGTGGAAGTCGTCGCTCCACTGCGCGTCGAGGCCATACCCGCCCCGCTCCTGGTCGCGCACCACCCGGGGATCGTTGAGGTCGCTCTCCGCGATCAGCCACAGCCGCCGCCCCAGCTCGGCCTCGAGCGCGGCGACGCGGGTGGCCAGCTCCTCGAGGATGTGCACCGCCGAGGTGTCGACGATGGCGTGCACCGCGTCGAGGCGCAGGCCGTCGAGGTGGTAGTCGCGCAGCCACATCAGCGCGTTGTCGACGACGAAGGCGCGCACCTCGTCGCTCTGCCGGCCGTCGAGGTTGACCGCCTCGCCCCAGGGGGTGCGGTAGCGGTCGGTGAAGTAGGGAGCGTAGGCGCCGAGGTAGTTGCCGTCGGGGCCGAGGTGGTTGTAGACGACGTCGAGCACGGCGGCGAGGCCGCGGGCGTGACAGGCGTCGACCAGCCGGCGCAGCCCCTCGGGGCCGCCGTAGGCGTGGTGGGGCGCATAGAGATCGACGCCGTCGTAGCCCCAGCCGCGGTCGCCGGGGAACTCGGCCACGGGCATGATCTCGACCGCGGTCACGCCCAGGTCGGCGAGGTGGCCGAGCCGGGCCGCGGCGGCGTCGAAGGTGCCCTCGGGGGTGAAGGTGCCGACGTGGAGCTCGTAGATCACCGCATCGGAGAGCTCGGCGCCGCGCCAG
>JAQBPH010000129.1:0-14719 GCA_028287625.1 Chloroflexota bacterium
CGAAGCGAGCGCCGCCGGCGAGTGCCGGCGAGGGGGGGCAGGAGCCGGCATCGGGCGCGCCAGCGCACGATGTCTTGCGACTGAGCGGGGGGGACGCAGTCCCCCCCGAGTCAAAACCGGCGGCAGAGCGGCCCCCCGCGAATCTCGACCGGCGGCAGAACAGCCGGGCATCTCCACCGGCCCCAGAACAGCCGCGCATCTCGACCGGCGGCAGAACAGCCGAGCACCCCCACCGGCGGCAGAACAGCCGGGCATCTCCACCGGCGGCAGAAGCTAGCTCCCCCAATAGTAGGACTTCCTAGTACCATGGCCACGGTCGACCACCACACGAGGGGACACGATGGAGGCGCCTTCCGACAGCAGCGAGGACATCCAGGCCGGCCGGCGGCGCTGGCAGGCGGCGTACGACGCCGGGCGGGTCCGCGACGCCGACTTCACCACCTTGAGCGGCAGCGAGGTCGAGCCCGTCTACGGCCCGCGGCCCGGCGACCGCTACGCCGGCTTCGAGCGCATCGGCTGGCCGGGGGAGTTCCCCTTCACCCGCGGGCTGCATCCCACCGGCTACCGGGGGCGGCCGTGGACGATGCGCCAGTTCGCCGGCTTCGGCAACGCGAGGCAGACCAACGAGCGCTATCGCATGATCCTCGCCGAGGGCGGGGGCGGCCTCAGCGTCGCCTTCGACATGCCCACGCTGATGGGGCGCGACAGCGACGACCCGCGCAGCCTCGGCGAGGTCGGCCACTGCGGCGTCGCCGTCGACAGCGTCGCCGACATGGAGCTGCTCTTCGACAGCATCCCGCTCGGCGACGTCACCACGTCGATGACGGTGAGCGGCCCGGCGGTCCCGGTGTTCTGCATGTACGTGGTCGCCGCCGAGCGCCAGGGGGTCGACCACCGGGTGCTCAACGGCACCCTGCAGACCGACATCTTCAAGGAGTACATCGCCCAGAAGGAGTGGCTCTGGCAGCCGGAGCGGCACCTGCGGCTGATCGGCGACCTGATGGAGTACTGCGCCGGCGAGGTGCCCGCGTACAAGCCGCTCTCGGTCTCGGGCTACCACATCCGCGAGGCCGGCTCGACCGCCGCGCAGGAGCTCGCGTTCACCCTCGCCGACGGGTTCGCCTACGTCGAGCTGGGTCTCTCGCGGGGGCTCGACATCGAGCAGTTCGCCCCCGGCCTCTCCTTCTTCTTCGACGCCCACATCGACTTCTTCGAGGAGATCGCCAAGTTCCGCGCCGCCCGCCGCATCTGGGCGCGCTGGCTGCGCGACGTCTACGGCGCGAGGACCGCCAGGGCGCAGCAGCTCCGCTTCCACACCCAGACCGCGTGGGTCTCGCTGACCGCGCAGCAGCCCGACAACAACGTGGTGCGCACCGCGGTGGAGGCGATGGCGGCGGTGCTCGGCGGCACCAACAGCCTGCACACCAACGCCCTGGACGAGGTGCTGGCGCTGCCCTCCCAGCGTGCCGCCCAGATCGCCCTGCGCACCCAGCAGGTGATCGCCGAGGAGACCGGGGTGCTCAACGTCGTCGACCCGCTGGGCGGCTCGTGGTTCGTCGAGCAGCTCACCGACCGGGTCGAGGCCGAGGCCGAGGAGATCTTCTCGCGGATCCGCTCGATGAGCCACGACGGCACCATGAACGGCGGCATCCTCCGCGGCATCGAGGACGGCTGGTTCCTCTCCGAGATCGCCGACTCCTCCTTCGCCCACCAGCGCGCCATGGAGCGCGGCCAGAAACGCGTCGTCGGGGTCAACATCCTGACCGGCAGCGTCGACTCGCCGCTGGAGATCCTCCGGGTCAGCCACGAGGTCGAGCGCGAGCAGAACCGCGCCCTCGGCGAGCGCCGGGCCGAGCGCGACCAGGCCGCGGTGGACGGCGCTCTCGCCCGCATGGTGCGGGTGGCGGGGAGCACGGAGAACATGGTCCCTGCGATGATCGAGGCGGTGCGCGTCGAGGCCACCCTCGGCGAGATCTGCGGCGCGCTGACCGAGCTCTGGGGCGGGTACACGGAGGCTCCACAGTTCTGACCGAGAGCGGCATGCGGGGCGTCGCCGGGGCGGGGGGCTCTGCCCAGCGCCCCCGGCCGAACGGGCGTCGCGCGCTCGCCTTCGACCCCATCGCGGAGGCCTCGCGACACTGGCGAGAGCGCTTCGGCGAGACCGGCCCGATGGCGGCGGTGACCTCGATCATGCGCGCCCAGCAGATCCTGCTCGGCGAGATCGACGGCATCCTGCGGCCGTTCGGCCTGAGCTTCGCGCGCTACGAGGCGCTGGTGCTTCTGATGTTCAGCCGGCGTGGGTCGCTGCCCATGAGCAAGATGGGCGAGCGTCTCATGGTCCATCCCACCAGCGTCACCAACGCCGTCGACCGCCTCGAGCAGGACGAGCTGGTGCGCCGCATGGCCCACCCCACCGACCGGCGCACCACCCTCGTGGAGATCACCGACGAGGGCCGCGCCCGGGTGGAGCGCGCCACCACCGAGCTGATGGGCGTCGATTTCGGCCTGCGCGGCCTCGACCCCGCGGAGACGGCGCGGCTCACCGAGCTGATCACCCTGCTCCGGCAGGCCGCCGGCGACTTCACGTGAGCCCGCTCGCTGGCTGGGGCCGGGTGGGCGCAGGCGGCTCCGCCGCCGGAGGGACGGGGCGGACCCCCGCCCCGAGAGGATGAGCGAGGCGCCGCTCGCCCCGGTCACCGCCGAGTCCGGGCAGCGCCGGGTGCGCCGCCGCCAGTCGCGGCGCGAGCTCATCGTTCTCGCCGCGGTCGAGGTGTTCCGCGAGATGGGCCTGGAGAAGGCCACCCTCGAGGCGGTGGGGGAGCGGGTGGGCCTCTCCAAGGCCAGCCTCTACTACTACGTGCGCAGCAAGGAGGAGCTGCTCGGTCACGTCGTCGTCCAGGTGGTGCGGGCCCAGGAGGAGGCGCTCTCCCAGCTGCTGCAGTCGAGCGTCGATCCCGAGGAGCGGCTCCGCGCCTTCTGCCAGAGCCACGTGCGGATCATCTGCACCGATCCGGTGGGCGCGGTGAGCGCGCGGGTGGCGCTGAGCGGCATCAGGGACGACGTGGTGCGCCGCCCGCTCCACGAGTACATGGCCCGGCTGGAGACGATCCTGCGCGAGGGTGTGGACGCGGGGGTGTTCCGTGACATGGACCTGCGGATCGCCCAGCATTCGATCATCGCCACCCTGAACGCGGTGCCGCTCTGGTTCTCGCCGCAGGGGCGGCTGAGCCTCGACCAGGTGGCCGCGGAGGTCACGGGCCTGCTGGTGGACGGGGTGCGGGCGAGGCGGCACGGCTGAGCCGTGCCGGCGGACCGCGATCCGTTCCGCTGGGCCGTGACGGATGCGATACTGCCGCAGTGACTGTCGCGTCGCCGGCGACCGACTACCTCTCGCGGCTCACCGACGAGGACCGCGAGGCGCTGACCTCCCTCGGTCACCGCCGCCGGTACCGGCGGGGTGCCACCCTCTTCTCCGAGGGCGATCAGTCCACCCACGTCGTGCTGATCCTCTCCGGGCAGGTCCGGGTCTCGTACATGACCGACTCCGGCCGGGAGATCTACTTCGCCACCAAGGACGTGGGGGACGTGCTCGGCGAGCTCTCGGCGATCGACGGGAGGCCCCGGTCGGCGACCGCGACCACGCTCGGCCCCGCCGAGGTCCTCATGGTCGAGGGGCCGGACTTCATGGACTTCGTCCGCACCCACCCCGAGGCGGCGATCCTGCTGCTGCGCATGGTCAGCGCCCGGCTGCGGGACGCGGACCGGCGCCAGGTCGAGTTCGGCGCTCTCGACACCGTGGAGCGGGTGGCGCGCCGGCTGCTCGAGCTGGCTCCCGCCCCGGGCGCCGGGGAGGGGGAGGAGGTCGTGATCCCGATCTCGCAGCAGGAGCTCGCCGCCTGGACCGGGTCGTCACGGGAGGCGGTCAACAAGGCGCTCGCGGTGCTGCGCGGCCCCGGCTGGGTGGCGACCCGGCGCGGGGGCGTGGTCCTCGTCGACCGGGCCGGGCTGGAGCGTCGCTTCCACTGACGGGCGCCGCCGGAGCGGTGCGCACCACGTCGTCCGCCACCCCTCGGATGTGAGGACAGGAACCCGCGGTGGGTGACCGGCGACGGCGACGGCGGCCATCCGCCGCGTCAGGCTGGTCGCCGAACCCACCGGCTCGGAGGACCGCCTGATGACCGCCGCCGTCACCGACAAGCTGGATCTGCTCAGGGATCTTCCGATCTTCACCGCGTGCTCGCGGCGAGAGCTCCGCCTGCTCGCGCGGCTCACCGATCTCATCAGCGTGCGCCCGGGCACGGAGCTGGTGCACCAGGGGATGCCCGGGCACGAGTTCTTCACCATCAGCCGCGGACATGCCACCGTCGTCCGCGACGGTCGCGAGGTGTCCGTCCTCGGTGCCGGCGAGAGCTTCGGCGAGGTGGCGCTGCTGGCCTCCGCACCCCGCGACGCCACCGTGGTCAGCAACACCGACATGGAGCTGGTGGTCATCGAGGAGCGCGCCTTCCTCGGCCTGCTCGCCGAGGTTCCGACGCTCAGCCGCCACATCCTCGGACGGCTGGCGACGCGCCTGCACGAGAGCGAGGCCAGCCCGCTCGCCCGCGCCTACTGACAGGGTCCGGGGCGGCGACGCCGCCTGCCGTCCGGGCAGGCCGAGGAGGTCCAAGGGAGCTCATGCCCCCTGGGACCCCTGTCTCGAGTGGCGATCACTGTGCGGTGTTGCCCGCCGGCTGGGGGATCAGCCCGAGCTGGGCGAGGAGCTCCACCTGGTCGAAGTACAGGCGGACGAAGGTGACCTTGCCGTTCGTGACCCGGAAGAACAGCGCGTAGGGCACGTCCACCCTCCGTCCGGTCGGCGGGATATCGCCGCCCGGACCGCGCAGGGTGCCGGTGTGGGTCCCGACGAACCGTCCCTCCTCGGCGGCCTGCTCCCCGTCACCGAAGGCGGACGCCTGGACGGCATTGTCGGGGAACGCCTCGTACCACATGTCGTAGAACGCCCCCCAGCCGGCGATTCCCGAGAGCCTGAGGCCTCCCGGCCCCTCGATCTCCACGCCCTCGTCGATGATCAGGGTGAAGCCCTCGCGGTTGCGCGCGTTCCAGAGCGTGATGCCGTGCTGGATTACGCTCGTCGGGTCCTCCATCCGCACTCTCCTCGTCGCCAAGGGCGGACGCCAGCCCGCCTGCCTGCCTGCGGCACCCCGCCACTGTAATCCCGGAGGCGGGGAGCCTGACCCTCCTCCATCACACCCGGCGTGTGGATTCCGACCACGACGAGCCGGTTGCCACCATCGACCGCGGGGTGGCACCATCCGCCCGGGTCACGGGGAGAGCCGCACGCCATGGCGAGGACGACGACGCACGAGGAGCCGCGCGTCACGCTCGGCCTCGCCCTCTCCGGCGGCGGGCTGCGCGCCGCCTTCTTCCACGTCGGCGTCCTCGCCCGGCTGGCGACGCTGGGACTGCTGCGCCGGGTCGAGGTTCTCTCCACCGTGTCCGGCGGCTCCATCATCGGCGCCCTCTACTACCTCCACGTCAAGGCCCTCCTCGAGGCGAGGGAGGACGCGGAGATCACCGACGGCGACTACGTCACGATCGTGAGCCGCATGGAGCGCGAGTTCCTCCGGGCCGCCGAGAGCGACCTCCGCATGCGGACGTTCTCGAGCCTCGGGGCGAACCTCCGGATGAGGCGCCCCGACTACTCCCGCAGCGACCGCATCGCCGAGCTCTACGACGAGTACGTCTACCGCCCGCTCTGGCCGGAACGCACCTCGATGATCCGGATGCGTGATCTGTGCATCGGCCCCGGTGTCCTCGACCCGGTCCGGGACAACCCCTCGCGGAACGCGAAGATCCCGATCCTCCTGATCAACGCCACGGTGCTGAACGACGGCCACATGTGGCGCTTCGAGGCCGTCCGCATGGGCGAATCCTGGCCCTCCCGCTGCCATCGCGAGATCGACACCAACATGATCCTTGCCCGGCCGCCCTCGTGGGCGGACATGGTGGAGCACCAGCAGGACTTCGGGCTCGGTCACGCCGTCGCCGCCTCGGCGTGCTTCCCCGCCTTTCCGCCCCTGGCCGTCAGCGGGATGTACGCGGAGCGGCTGCGCGTGCAGCTCGTCGACGGTGGCGTCCACGACAACCAGGGCGTCGAGGGGCTGTACGACCGGGGATGCACCCACCTGATCGTCAGCGACGGATCGGGGCAGATGACCGACGACCCCGACCCGACCGGAAGCACGCTGGGGGCACTGCTGCGCGAGGGCAGCATCCAGGGCGACCGGATGCGCGAGCAGGAGCTCCTCGGGCTGGAGGGACCGACCAGTGCGGTCCTGCATCTGCGCAGCGGCCTTCCCCCCAGGGTCGTTCCCCACCTCCGCCCCGACCGCACCGAGGCCGATGCCCCCGCCCTCCCGTCCACGACCGGCGGCTTCCACGTCGACCCGCGGGTCCAGGACCTGCTCTCGCGCGTGCGCACCGACCTGGATGCCTTCACCGAGGTCGAGGCCTGCTCGCTCATGCTCGACGGCTACCTCATCGCCGGCGCCGTCGTCCCCCAGAAGCGCGCCACCCATGCCGGCGGTGCCAGGGGCCTGGGCGATCTGGTCGTGGCGCGGCCCGCCGCGTCCGCGGAGCCCTGGGGATTTCTCTGCATGGCACCGCTGCTCGCCGAGCCGAGCGCGCTCCTCCTGCGCCACCTCACGGTGGCGAGGTGCCGCTTCCTCAAGGCCGCCCGGCTGGTCCCCGCGATGCGGGCCGTCCTCGCCCTGCTCGCCGCCGTCCCGGTCGCACTCCTCGCGATCATGGTCCGGGCTCTGTGGGGCCCGGTCCTGACCCGTCCTGTCAGCGTCGGTTGGGTGGTGGTGACGGCGTTCCTGGTGCTGGCGGCCGGCCTCCTGCCCCACCTCACCCACCGCGTCCGGGCGCTGCGGCGGCTGCGGGGGCCGCTCGACGCGGTGGTGAGGCAGACGACGTGGACCGTGCTCTCGCCCATGTTCTGGCTCATCGCCCAGGTCGCGCTGCGCATCTTCGATCCGGCGTTCCTGCGGGCGGGACGGCTTGCCAGGCTGGCGCAGGACGGCGCTGCGCGCGAGTGACCGGCGGCGGCCCGCCTGCGGTCGCCCTCTTGCCAAGCGTCACCGTTGCTGGCACGGTATGGCCCACCGTGGCCCACCAGCCTCAGGAGGTTTCGGATGGCACGCGCTGCCCTCTCTCCGCCCTTCGCAGGCATGCTCTCGGCCAGGGCGGCCTCCCTGCCCATCGCCGTCGTGGTCCGCGCCCAGGACGGCACGGTGATGCGGTACGGCCAGGGCTCCGACGCGGTCGAGCTGCACGTCGCCAATCGAGCCGGCATGCGGGCCCTCAGGTCACTGAGCGAGCTGGAGATCTGCGAGGCCTACATCCGAGGCGACCTGGGCTTCGAGGGTGACCTCCTCGAGGCGATGGCCATCCGCGACATCCTCTCCGACGACAAGCTCTGGATCCGGCTCTACGCGAGGCTGCTGCCGAAGCTGATCGGCCGCACCCGGTGCAATCCCTCGTGGATCGCGAGGCACTACGACTCGGACAACGTCCAGCTCCTCGCAGCCGACGGCGACCATCAGACGTACACCCCCGGGATCTACGACGGAGCCGACGACACCCTCGAGGTGGGAGCGCGTCGCAAGCTCGACGCCGCCTTCCGCTCCCTCGCCCTGCAACCCGGCGACCGCGTGCTCGACGTGGGGAGTGGCTGGGGCGGCTTCCTCCGCTACTGTGCGGACAGGGGGGTCCACGCCACGGGGATCACCCTCTCACGGCACCAGCTGGACTATGTGCGGAAGCGCGCCGAGGGGGTCGCTCACGACCGGCTCGAGGTGCTCTACCAGGACTTCTTCACCTACCAGCCCAGCCGGCGATACGACGGCATCAGCCTGATGGGCGTCATGGAGGACCTCTCCGACTATCCGCGGGTGATGGAGCGGGTCAGCAGGTGGGTGCGGCCCGGTGGACGCATCTACTGCGACTTCGCCTCTGCGGACAAGCGCTTCAGCACCTCGGCCTTCGTCACCAAGTACATCTGGCCGGGCACGTTCAGGATGGTCTACATGCCCGAGTTCATGGAGGCGATCGGCAGGTCCTCGCTCGACATCGTCGAGCTGCACAACGACCGGCGCAACTACTACCTCTGGAGCAGGGCGCTGCACGAGCGATGGGTCGAGCGGAGGGCGGAGGCCGTCGCCCTGGCGGGCGAGGAGACGTGGCGCATGTTCCGACTGCTCTTCGCCGGTGTCGCCAGCATCATGAGCCCGTCGTCCCGGCGGGCCACCGCGTACCGGCTGGTCCTCCAGGAGCGAGGCAGCGACGCGCGATGAGCCGCGCGGCACGCCGAGATCCGGCCGAGCGGATCAACTGGGGAACATCGGTGCCCTTCGTGGCCTGTCACGTCGCGGTTCTCTCCGCGTTCCTCGTGCACCCGGGTTGGCGCGACCTCCTCGCCTGCGGCGTCCTCTACTACGTGAGGATGTTCTTCCTCTCCGCCGGGTATCACCGCTACTTCGCGCATCGCGCGTACCGGCTCGGTCGCCCGACCCAGTTCCTCATGGCGCTGGGGGGCACCACGGCGGCCCAGAAGGGTCCTCTCTGGTGGGCGGGGCACCACCGTGAGCACCACCGGTACGCGGACACCGACCGTGATCCGCATTCGCCCCGGAAGGGCGTGTGGTGGAGCCATGCGGGCTGGATCCTCTGCAACCGGTACAAGTCCATCGACCACGCGGGCATCCGCGACTTCGCGGTGTATCCGGAGCTGCGATTCCTCGACCGGCACTTTCTGTTCGCCCCGGTGGCGCTCGGTGTGGCGTGCCTCCTTCTCGGGGGATGGAGCATGCTGGTGGTCGGCTACCTCCTGTCCACCGTGCTGCTCTGGCACGGCACCTTCATCGTCAACTCGGCGGCGCACCTGGTGGGAAGCCGTCGCTACGAGACGCCGGACACCAGCCGCAACTCGCTCGTGGTGGCGCTGCTGACCAATGGCGAGGGCTGGCACAACAATCACCATCACTACATGGCCTCTGCCCGGCACGGGTTCTTCTGGTGGGAGCTGGACGTCAGCTACTGCATCCTCCGTCTCCTCGCAGCGATGGGGATCGCGCGCGACCTGCGGACTCCGCCTCCGAGGATCCTGCGGGCACGCCTGGTCGGCGAGCGGGTGACCGCGGTGGCGGCGCCGCGGAGCGGTCGGAATCCACACAGTGGCGGTGAGGCGGGACGCTGAGCGCGACGGCCCCTCGGATGACAATGGCGGGGGTCAGCGCGACGTGATGTCGCGCCTGACCCTGCCTGCCAGGAGGGACGTCGATGCCGGAATGCAGCGCAGCCCGATGCGCGCGTCGCGGGAAGAGGGCGATCCTGCGGCTCTCCAGGCGCGCCTTCCACGTCGTCAACGATGTCCTCCACCTCCCCTGGCACAGGCTGCCACTCCCGCTGGCGCTGCTCAACGCCTCCGCCCTGCGCACGGAGCTGTGCGAGAAGAACCTCTTCGACACCGCCGCACCGATCTCGGACGTGGTGGCCGCCTGTCCGCCCCGCTGGCTGGTCGCCCGCGAACCCCGTGGCGTCTTCAACGACCTGCGACACCCGTGCGCCGGGAGCGCCGGGCAACTGTTCGGCCGCAATGTGCCCCTGGACCGCACCGCGCAGGAGCCCGAGCCGGGCATCCTCGATCCCAGTCCTCGGAGGATCAGCACCACGCTGCTGGCCCGCCGCCCAGGTGGGTTCGTCCCCGCCCCGGGCCTCAACCTGCTGGCGGCCGCGTGGATCCAGTTCCAGGTCCATGACTGGGCCGCCCACGAGCGGGGCCGTGCCGCAGACGGCGCGTGGGAGATCCCGGTGCCGGACGACGACCCCGACTGGCCGCGGGACCAGCGCCCGATGCGGGTCCCGCGGAACCACGCCGCCGCCACCTGCCCGGCGGCCGGTGGCCGCGCGCGGCACCTCTACAGGAATCGCAGCACCCACTGGTGGGACGGCTCGGAGATCTATGGGAGCGATCAGGAGGCCACCGTCCGGCTCCGTGCCGGTGACGACAGCGGGAAGCTGCAGATCGACGACGGCCATCTCCCCGTCGATGCGCGCACCGGCCGGGCGCGGTCCGGCTTCACGGAGAACTGGTGGCTCGGCCTCGACATCATGCACACCCTGTTCGCACTCGAGCACAACGCGATCGTCGATCGGCTGCGCGCGGCGTACCCGGCCTGGAGCTCCGACCAGCTCTTCGACACGGCCCGGCTCATCAACGCGGCGGTGATCGCGAAGATCCACGTCCTCGAATGGACACCCGCGATCCTCACCAAGCCGGTCTTCGAGCTCGGCGAGCGTGCCAACTGGTGGGGACTGGAGGGCCAGGGCATCCACCGGCTCTGGGGACGTCTCACCGCCGATGACGTCCTGAGTGGGATCCCTGGGTCCCCCGTCGACCAGTTCGGCGTCCCGTTCGCGATGACCGAGGAGTTCGTCGCCGTGTACCGGCTCCATCCGCTCCTCCCCGACGACATCCGGTTCTTCTCGGTCACCCACGGGGGCTACATCAAGAAGCTGGAGATGGGGGAGGTCGACTTCGCGAAGGCACGCACGGCCCTGGACGAGCACACCACCATGCCGGACGCCATCTATTCGTTCGGCATCGCCAACCCCGGCGCGATCACCCTGCACAACTATCCGGACTTCCTGCGCAAGCTCCAGCTCCCGAGGCAACAGGGCGGCGAGCTCATCGATCTCGCCGCCGTCGACGTCATGCGTGACCGCGAGCGCGGCGTGCCCCGCTACAACGAGTTCCGCAGGCTCATCCGCATGCCGCCGGCCGGGTCGTTCGCGGATCTGACCGACAATCCCGAGTGGGCGAAGGAGCTGCGGACGGTGTATCGGGACGACATCGACCGGGTCGACCTGATGGTGGGGATGATGGCGGAGAAGAAGCCGCCGGGGTTCGGTTTCAGCGAGACCGCATTCCGCATCTTCCTGCTGATGGCCTATCGGCGGCTGAAGAGCGATCGCTACTTCACCACCGACTACACCTCGGAGGTGTACACGCCGGAGGGGATGGACTGGATCGATGCCGCGGACATGAGGAGCGTCCTGCTGAGGCACCACCCGGAGCTGAGGGCGCCCCTCGGGCAGGTGGGGAACCCCTTCGCCCCCTGGCAGCGAGTCGGAGGAGCCGGACCCGACCCGGAGCCTCGGCTTCAGACGACCGGCAGGGAGGCGGAGCGGGCACCCTCCGCCAGCGCACGATCCGACCACGGTGACCCGGCGCCGCAGCGCCGGTAGATTCCGAGCGCGGCGTCCACGAGCTCGTCGGCCCGGCGCCAGTCGCCGGCACGTCGCAGCGCCCGGCCCCAGAGCAGCGACGCCTCGGCCTCCTCCCAGGGCAGGCCGTGGCCGCGGAAGATGTCGAGGGCGTGCTGGAAGCGGCCGGCGGCAGCGGAGAGGCTGCCCTCCGCGGCGAGGATCACCGCCTCGGCGAGGGCATGGCGCCCCGCCAGCCCTCTCCAGTCCTCCTGTGGGGTCATCAGAGTTCCCGCCCGATCGAGGTGCTCCCGGGCCCTCGCGGGAGCGCCGCGCTCGCCCTGACAGAGTGCGAGGTCGATCCGGGCCGCGAGCTCGGCCGGCCGGTGTGGTGACGCGGCGGGGATGGCGACCGCCCGAATCAGGCGTTCCTCCGCCTGCTCGTACTCTCCCCGCAGCCGGTGGATCTCCCCCAGCCAGCGGTTGTTCGCCCATTGCTCCAGCGAGTTTCCCGCCTGGCGCGCCCTCTCGTCGGCGAGGCTGAACACCCTCTCGGCGCTCTCCCACCGTTCCGTCCAGAACTCGAGGGGTGGCCCACAGGTGACGCCGAACAGCACTCCGCCCGGCTCACCCTCCACGACGACCCTCGGTGCGGGATGCCCGGAGACGACCCGGGCCCAGGACAGACAGGCGGCGAGGGAGCGGCGCTGGATCGGCGCCTGGGCCAGGCGGGGCTTCCTGAGCTCGCGCTCCAACCACATCGCCGCCTCCAGCGGGTCGAGCAGGAGCATGCTCAGCATGCCCCGCCCGATGGCGGCGTTGTACGGCAGGGTCCGGTGGTTCAGCCGGTCCAGCGTCTCCCATGCTCGATCGAGCAGCTGCAGGCCGTCTCGGGGCGAGCCGAGGCCCATGACGTGCCAGCCGAGCTGCATGGCGGCGGCCGCGCCCAGCGCCTCGTCACCGTGGCGCTCGGCGATGGCCAGTGCCCGGCGGGCCTGGATGACCCCCTCCTCCGAGCGGATGGTCCACACTCCGGCGCCCGCGCGCCGGGCGTGGATGTCGCCGAGCAGGGGAGAGCTCGGCGACCGCCCCACGATGGCCTCCGCCGCCTGGAGGTGGTCCAGTGCCCGAGGCATGTCCATCACCTCGAAGTAGGTGGAGAGGTCGCGTCCCAGGCGGGAATGCATCCGGGCGGCGCTCTCCGCCTGCCCCAGCTCACGGTAGAGGGCGAGCGCCCGCTCCCCGTAGTCGATGCCCTGGGCCAGGTCGAATCCCGCGACGTACATCAGGTCGGCCAGGCGTTCCAGGAGCTCGGCCCGCCGCTGCGGCTCGCTCCGCAGCCCCTCCAGGAGCTCGAGGCCCGCCTTCCAGTGGATCGCCGCCTCCTCCCAGGCGAGCGCCCGAGCGGCGGCGTCCCCGGCCCTGATCGAGTAGTCGAGGGCCTCGTCGGGCGGGGCCGCCGTCCCCGCGAGACGGTAGTGCAGCGCGAGCGCTGCGACCGGCGGGTCCGGCCGGCCCGCGGCGACCGCCTCGATGGCCCGAGCCGCGCGGAGGTGCAGGCGCTCCCGGCGGGCCCGGCTCAGCTCCGCCAGCAGCGCCTCACGCACCAGGGCATGGGTGAAGGCGTAGGTGCTGGTCGGTCGATCGTCGATCTCGACGACGAGGCGAGCGCGCAGCGCCTCCTCCACCGCGGAGAGGAGCGCGTCCTCCGCGAGGTCGGTCATCCGGGCGAGGACGTCGAACTCGAACTCGCGGCCCAGCACGGCCGCGGCGGCGAGGACGACGTTGCTCGTCTCCGTCAGCCGGGAGAGCCGGCGCCCGATGACGTCACGGACACCCTCGGGCATGTCGAGGGCGACCACGCCCGGCCGCCCGCCGTCGACCAGCGAGAGCCTCCCCGTCTCGTCCAGGTGGCGGAGGATCTCCACGATGAAGAAGGGGTTCCCGTCGGTCCCTCTCCAGAGGGCGTCGGAGAGCACCCGCGCCTCCGGCTGCAGGCTGTGGCCGGTCCTGGTCTCGACGAGAGCGGTCACCTCGTCCGCCGAGAGGCCCCGCACGCGCAGGACGTCGCACAGCCTCTCGCGCCGCAGCGCCGCCAGCAGGTCGCTCAGCGGATGGCTCCGTGACAGCTCCACGTCGCGGTAGGTGCCGAGCAGGAGCACCGCCGAGGGAGTGGCCGAGGTGACCAGATAGCGAAGCAGGAGCAGCGTCGGCTTGGACGCCCAGTGGAGGTCGTCGAGCACCAGCAGCACCGAGCGGCTCCGCGACGCCGCGTCGAGGACCGCGGCGACCGCCGCGAAGAGCTGGTACCGGTCGGCCTCCAGGTCGGGCGCCTGCAGCCGCGCCCGCGGAAGCTGCTCGGCGAGCTCGGGCAGGAAGCGAGCCAGCTCGACGCGGTGGGCGGGGGTCGCCACATCGCTCACCCAGCCCGTCCTCACCAGCTGGTGGAGCACCTCCACGAAGGGTTGATAGGGCACCACGCTCTCCTCGTCGCATCGCCCGTAGAGGACGAGGCCGCCGTCCTCGAGCGCCTCCCGGCTCATCTCGGCGGCCAGCCGGGTCTTGCCGATCCCCGGTTCGCCGGCGAGGAGCACGAGCCGGGTGTCGCCGTTCTGCGCCCGCTGCCAGGAGCCTCGGAGCCCTGCCATCTCCTGCTCCCGGTCCACGAGCGGGGTCGTCGACGACCTCACCACCACCGGCGGAAGGACGGCCGGTCGCACCGGCCTGCCGGTGAGCTCCAGCTCGGGCTGCTCCGGTTGCTCCCCGGTGTCCCACTCGACGAACCAGGAGGCGACGGGCTGGCGCAGCCCCTTGAGCTCGACCGGGCCGGCGTCCCGGAAGGAGAAGTCTCCTCGCGTGCCCACGAGGCGCCGCACCAGATCGGAGACCAGGATCTGGCCGCCCCTCGCAGCGTCACACAGCCGTTTGGCCACCACGACCGGGGTGCCGAAGTAGTCGTCCTCCTGCCGGACGGGTTCTCCGACCTCGACACCGACCCGCACCGACAGCACGGTGCTCCCCTCGCGCTGGTTGTGCCGGTGGACGGCCCGCTGCATCGCGGTGGCGCAGCGGATGGCGTCACGGGCGCTGCCGAAGACGACCATCAGTCCGTCGCCGAGGTTCTTCACCTCGCGGCCCCTCTGGGCGTCCACCGCCTCGCGCAGGAGATGGAAGAGGACGCGGCGCACCCTCTCCCCGTCGTCATCGCCGAGCCGTTGCAGCAGTTCGGTGGAGCCGACCAGGTCTGTGAAGAGCAGGGTGACGGTTCCGGGGTCAGCCACCTACCGCACCACGCACTCCTTCTCTTCGATTCGCATTCCGAGCGTTCTCGGCGAGATGTGGCTAGCCTACCATTGCAGTCAGATCAACGGGAGTTTGGGTGGAGGAGCACTCGGTCGAAGGTCGCACACGCCGAGTGACGCCGGACGCTGAACGGGTGGTGAACCTTTCG